>JAEXGP010000036.1 GCA_023450775.1 Actinomycetes bacterium
CGAGGGGGAACGGCCGGTCGCGTCACCGAAGCCACGCCCGCAGCTCCGACTTCAGCACCTTGCCCGCGGCGGTCCTCGGCAGGTCGTCGACGACGTGCAGGGACTCCGGGGTCTTCTGCGGCGGCACGCCGGCGGCGGCGAAGTGGGCCCGCACGTCCTCCAGCGTGAGCGGGCGGTCGGGCGTGCAACGCACGAACGCGGCGACCCGTTCGCCGAGCGCCTCGTCGGGCTCCGCGCACACCGCGCACTCCACGACGCCGTCGAGCGACGCGAGCACGTCCTCGACCTCCTTGGAGGCAATGTTCTCGCCGCCCCGGATGATGATGTCCTTGCGCCGGTCGGTGATCGTGAGGCGGCCCTCGTCGTCGAGGCGGCCGACGTCGCCGGTGAGGAACCACCCGCCCGGCAGGAACGCGTCCACGTCGAGCGACGGGTCGAGGTAGCCGACGAACTGCTTCGGCCCGCGCACCGCGATCTCGCCCTCCTCCCCCGGCACCACGTCGCGCAGCTCGTCGTCGAGCAGACGCAGCTCCACGAGCGGCGACACTCGTCCATCGGTCTCGTGGCGGGTGTGGACGTCGTCGAGGGGACCGCCGCTGCTGATCCCGGGGTGCTCGGTGGCGCCGTAGGTGCGCCACCCGAGGATCCCGCGACCTTCGGCCCGTTCGAGGAGCGCCGGCGGCACCGGCGCCGCACCGGTGAGGAACGCTGCGAGCGACGAGAGGTCGCGGCCGTCGCGATCCGCCGCGTCGAGCAGGCCACCAAGGAAGAACGGCGTGCCGATCCCGAACGCGATGCCGTGGCGCTCGACGAGCTCGGCGGCCTTCGTGGCGCTCCATCGGTGCATCACGACCGCGTCGCCGCCGGCCGCGAGTGCTCGCAGCGCGGCGAGGGTGCCTGCGATGTGGCCGGCCGGGAAGCTGCCGAGCGAGACCGGTCCGCCGCTCGCCGGCGCCGCCGTGCCGCGGAACCCGGCGAGCAGGGTGTTGTGCGTGTGCTGCACCCCCTTGGGGTCGGCCGTGGAGCCGGAGGTGTAGACGAGCAGCGCCAGGTCGTCGGCGGCGACGGCGGCAGGAGCGGTGACCTCGCCCCGGTCGAGGAGGTCGCCGAACGCCACGACGTCGTCGGCCTCCTCCGCCACGCCTCCGTCGCCGTGCACCACCAGGGCGCCGTCGAAGCCCGCTGCCCGGGCGATCTCGATGCCGGAGCGACCCCTGGTCTCGGCGGCGACCGCCAGCACCCGAGCACCGCTCTGCTCCAGGATGAAGCCCAGCTCGCGCGGCCCGTAGATGTCGACGACCGGGCACACCACGGCGCCCAGCAACCAGGCGCCGCCCAGGAGGGCCCAGGAGTCGGCGCTGCTCGGCAGCTGGACCGCCACCACGTCGCCGGGCCCGACGCCGAGCGCGCCCAGTCCGGCGGCCAGGCGACCGGCCCGCGTCGCGAGCTCGTCGCGACCGACCGTCTGCTCACCGGCGGCGTCGGCGAACGTGATGCGCCCGGGACGCCCTCGCGCCGCGATGCGCTCGCCCAGGGTCTCGTCCGCGTGGAGGCCAGCCTCCCGCCAGGCGGCGACCACCTCGGGCGGCGGGACGGACGGGTCCGCGCCAGCCGCCCTCCGCCGATCGGACGTGCTCGGATCCAGCGCCATGATCCGGCAAAGAGTATCCTGATCCGTCGGACAGGCCGAATGGGGGAGGTCCGGGGTGGAGCCGACGGGACGGGGTGCTCGGGGCGTCGATCGGGGGCTCGGATGACCGACCGCCGGCCCGGGCACCACGCCGACCGCCGGCCCGACCACCCGGCGGTCGTCTCGGCCACCACCGGATCGGTGACGACCTACGGCGAGCTCGAGGCCGCGTCGTGCCGGCTCGCCCGGCTCCTTCGGTCCCGCGGGCTCCAGCCCGGGGACCACGTGGCCGTGCTGCTCGGCAACGACCCGCGCTACTTCGAGGTCGCGTGGGCGGCGTTCCGCGCCGGTCTCTACCTCACGCCGATCAACTGGCACCTCGGTCCGGCCGAGGCGGGCTACATCATCGACGACTCCGACGCCGCGGCCCTGATCGCCGGTACCGAGCTGGCTCCCGTGCTGGACGCCCTCGGCGAGCACCTCGGGCGGGTCCACACGCGGCTGTCACTGGGCGGTGAGCTGGACGGCTTCGAGGACCTCGACGAGGCGGTGGCGGACCAGCCCGCCACCCCGCTGCCCGACGAGGTCGAGGGCTCGTACATGTTCTACTCGTCGGGCACGACCGGGCGTCCGAAGGGCATCATGCCGCCGCTCAGCGGGAACCCGTTCGGGAGCGCCACACCGATCGATCTGCTCCTCCAGATGGCCTACGGCTTCGACGAGGACAGCCGCTACCTGTGCCCCGCGCCGCTGTACCACGCCGCCCCGCTGGGTTGGTCGGTGGCGACGCAGCGGCTCGGCGGCACGGTCGTGCTCATGTCCGGCTTCGACGCCGCCGGCGCGCTCGACACCATCGCCGAGCACCGCGTCACGAAGGCCCAGTTCGTCCCCACCCACTTCGTCCACATGCTGAAGCTGCCCGACGACGTGCGGGCCGCCGCCGACGTGTCGTCGCTCGAGACCGTGATCCACGCGGCTGCCCCGTGTCCGATCGAGGTGAAGCAGCGGATGCTCGAGTGGTTCGGGCCGATCGTGCACGAGTACTACGCAGGCAGCGAGGGCAACGGCTTCTGCGCCATCGGGCCCGAGGACTGGCTCGCCCACCCCGGGAGCGTCGGCCGGCCCCTGGCCGGCGCGGTGCACATCCTCGACGAGGCCGGCCGGGAGCTGCCGCCCGGCGAGGCCGGCCAGGTCTGGTTCGAGAGCGCGACGACCTTCCGGTACCACAAGGACCCCGAGAAGACGGCGGCGACCTTCAACGACCGTGGCTGGTCCACGCTCGGCGACGGCGGCTACGTGGACGAGGAGGGCTTCCTCTACCTCACCGACCGCGTGTCGGACATGATCATCAGCGGCGGCGTCAACATCTACCCGCAGGAGGTCGAGAACGTCCTCGCCCTCCATCCGGGCGTCGTCGACGTCGCCGTGATCGGCGTCCCGCACCCCGAGTGGGGCGAAGAGGTCATGGCCGTCGTCCAGCCGGCCGATCCCGACGCGGACCCCGACGCGCTCGCCGCCGAGCTGGTCGAGCACTGCCGGAACGGCCTGGCCCACTACAAGTGCCCCCGGTCGGTCGAGTTCCGCGCCGAGGTCCCCCGCCTGCCCACCGGCAAGCTCCTGCGTCGCCAGCTGCGCGCCGAGTACGCCTCGCCGCAGCCGTCCTGACGCCGCAGCCGGCGCCGGCGCCGCCCTGGACCCCCGGGAGCTAGTGCCGGCGGCCGACGGCGTCCCAGTACCCGTCGCGCAGATGGCGCTTCATCAACTTGCCGCCGTCGGTGCGGGGCAGCTCCGGCACGAAGTCGACCGAGCGCGGGCACTTGTACGAGGCGAGCCGGTCCCGGCACCACGCCATGAGCTCGTCGGCCAGCTCGTCGGTCGGCTCCACCCCGTCGACCAGCTCCACCACCGCCTTCACCTGCTCTCCCCACTCGGGGTCGGGCACGCCGATGACGGCGACGTCACCGACACGGGGGTGGACGGTCAGGACGCCCTCGACCTCGGCCGGGTAGATGTTGACGCCACCGCTGATGATCAGGTCCTTGGCGCGGTCGCAGAGGAAGAGGAACCCGTCCTCGTCCACGTAGCCCATGTCGCCGATCGTGAAGGCCCGTCCCCGGTGCACCGATCGCGTGAGCTGGGGATCCCCGCGGTACTCGAACGACGGACCCTCGGGCTCCATGTAGACGTGACCCACCTCGCCGGCCGGGACCTCCTCGCCGTCGTCGTCCAGGACGCGCACGGCCATGCCCCGGATCGGCCGGCCCACCGTGCCCGGGCGCTCGAGCCAGTGGTGGGGCTTGGCGATCGTCGCCGCACCCTCCATGCCGCCGTAGGTCTCCCAGATGACCGGTCCCCACCACTCGAACATCTGCTGCTTGATCTCCTTCGGGCACGGAGCGGCGGCGTGGACGACCACCTCCAGGCTGGAGAGGTCGTACGCGTCGCGGACCTCCGGCGGCAGCCGGAGCAGGCGGACGAACTGGGTGGGGACCATGTAGGCCGTCGTGACCCGGTGACGCTCGATCAGACGGAGCGCCTCCTCGGCGTCGAACCTGGACATGACCACCAAGGTCTGGCCGACGTTGAGCGCGCCGTGGAAGAAGCTCTGGCAGCCGCCGTGGTGCATGCCGGCCGACACCAGGTGGGCCCCGGTCAGCGGCTGGAAGCGGAACGCCCGACCGAACGCCTTCATGGCGTCGGCGGACAGCGACGGGTCGACGTCGGGCGCGTCCCGCCACACGGCCTTCGGCGCGCCGGTCGTCCCCGACGAGTACGGCAAGGGCATCCCCAGCCGGCGGTCGGACGGGGCCGCGGTCGGTCGACCTGCGACCAGATCGGACTGCTCCACGAAGCCGGGGATCGGCCCGCCGACCGCGATCCGGTGCGCCACCGTCGTGTCGTCGACCAGCGGACCCAGGCGCTGCGCGAGCTCCGCCGACACCGCGACGGCCACGGCGCCGCTGTGCTCGAGGATCGTGCGGATCTCCCCCACCGACAGCGCCGGGTTCAGCGCGATCGACCGGATGCCGCTCTCCTGCGCGGCGAGCTGC
>JAEXGP010000068.1 GCA_023450775.1 Actinomycetes bacterium
GCACCGCGACGGCCGGCGCCAGCAGCAGGGCGCCGACCAGTACGCCGAGCGCACCGAGGCCGACCCGTGCCACCGGTCCGTCCCACCAGCCGAGGGCGGGACCCGACATGAGCACGCCGCCCCCGGCGACGAACACCGCACCGATCGCGGTCCGCACCCGGCCGATGCGCAGGCGCTCCGCCGCACCGTCGCGCAGGGCGGCGATCGGCCGCACCCGCGAGGTGGCGATCACCGGACCGAGTCCGGCGACGAGGGTGGCGAGGACGCCGACGACCATGCCCGCGGCGACGGTGCCCCCGGCCAGCGAGAGGGATCCGGTCGGCACGTCCATGCCCATCCCGTCGAGGGCGGACTTGAGCAGCGACGCGAGACCGAGGCCGGCGCCCAGGCCGATCGACGAGGCGAGGACGCCGACGACGAGCACCTCGACGGCGGTCGAGCGGACGACCTGGCCACGGGTGGCGCCGACGGCGCGCAGCAGCGCCCACTCCCGCTGGCGCTGCGCCGCGACCACCGAGAACGTGTTGTGGATGCTGAAGGTGGCGACCAGGATCGCCACGCCCGCGAACACCACGAGGAACGTGCGGAGGAAGCCCAGGAAGTCCGCGTCGATCGCCTGGCTCTGCTCCGCGGTCAGCTGGGTGCCGGTGACGGCTTCTGCGTCACCGGGCAGCGCGTCGGTGATCCGGTCGCGGAGCTCGTGGGCGTCGACGCCGGCTGCGCCGACGACCGCCACCGTCGACACGCGGTCCTGGCCGCCGGCCAGGTAGGTGCGGGCGTCCTCGTCGGAGAGCCAGGTCGTGCTGGCCGTGCCGGCGCCGTCCTCGTCGCCGAACGTGGCGATGCCCACGACCGTGACCGGCACCGCGGCGGGCGTGAGCAGGGTCGTCCTGCTCCCGATCTCCAGCTTGCCGTCGGTCGCCGACGCCTTGTCCACGACGATCTCGCCCGAGCTGTCGGGCAGGTGCCCGTCGACGAGGCGGAACGGGTTGACCTCCTGGTCGTCCACCCAGTTCATGGCCAGCGTCGGGGGTCCTTCACCGCCCAGGCGGGCGCCGTCGGCCCCCAGCAGCTGACCGATCCCGACGATCTGTCCGTACGCGGCGTCGACGCCCGGGACGTCCTCGATGCGATCGACGACGGACGCGTCCAGCGTGCCCGCACCCATCGCCTCGTCGGCGGCTCCCGAGCCGGCGGGGCGCACGACCACGTCGGTCCCGGCGTTGAGCTCGCCGAACAGGTCGTCGAAACCCTTGGTCATGGCGTCGCCCAGCACGAGCGTGCCGGTCAGGAACGCCACGCCGACCACGACGGCCAGGCTGGTCGCCATCAGGCGACGTCGGTGGGCCCGCAGGCCCGCGATGGTGATCTTCCACATGGTGCTGTCGTCCTTCTGCGGTGTTGTCGGTCTGATCTGCCGGCGCGTCGCGGCGATCAGTCGCCGAGGGCCTTGAGCCGGTCGAGCACGACCGACGCGGTGGGTCGCTCGATGCGGTCGACGATGCGGCCGTCGGCCAGGAGCACGACGTCGTCCGCGTGGGCGGCGGCCATGGGGTCGTGGGTGACCATCACGACGGTCTGACCAGCGGTGTCGGTGGCTCGGCGCAGGAGCCCGAGCACCTCGGCGCCCGAACCGGAGTCCAGGTTGCCGGTGGGCTCGTCGGCGAACACGACCGTCGGCCGCGTGACCAGCGCGCGGGCCACCGCCACGCGCTGCTGTTGGCCGCCCGACAGCTCGGTCGGGCGGTGCCCCAACCGCTCGCGCAGCCCGACCGTGTCGACGACGAAGTCGAACCACGCCCGCTCGTCGCTGCGCGGGCCCACCGAACGTCCGGCCAGGGTGAACGGCAGCAGGACGTTCTCCTCCGCCGTCAGCGTGGGCACCAGGTTGAACGCCTGGAAGACGAAACCGACCCTCGAGCGGCGCAGGACGGTGAGGTCCTTGTCGGACAGGGAGCCCAGGTCCACGTCGTCGATGAGGACCCGCCCCGACGTGAGCGAGTCCAGCCCGGCCGCGCAGTGCAGCAGCGTGGACTTGCCCGAGCCGGACGGTCCCATGATCGCCGTGAAGCGTGCGGTCGGGAACGTGATCGACACGTCAGCGAGGGCCGTCACCGCGGTGTCGGCTCCGACGACGCGGGGGTCGCCGTAGATCTTCACGGCGCGCTCGACCTGGACCGCCGCCCGGGTCGGACCGGGGAACGCGCCGGCCGCCGGGGGCGGCGCCACGGCGGCGTCGGGGTGGGCGTGATGCTGGGGATGGGTCGTGTGCACGACGGCCTCCGAGTGGGAACGTGGGCGCCTCGTGCGCCCTCGTTCGAACCTACGGATGGGGTCGGTCGGTCGGAATGGAGCGACCGGGTGTCCGTCGACGGGGGGAAACCCCACCCCCTCGGTGGGGTGCGCTGCGCCCGTCGACGCCGACCGTGCGCGCCCGAACGTGTGCGGCAGACACCCGTGGCGGGCAGCTCTCGCACACGATCTCGACGGCAACGCGAACGTGTGCGGCAGACGCCCGTGCCGGGCACCTCTCGCACACGTTCTCGACGGCAACTCGAACGTGTGCGTCAGATGCCCGTGGCGGGCACCTCTCGCACACGTTCTGGACGGCAAGTCGAACGTGTGCGTTGGGCGCCCGTGCCGGGCGCCTCGCGCACACGTTCTCCGCTCGGCGGCGTCGGGGTCAGGGGTAGCGGAGCGTGAGGGATCCGTCGCCGCTGTGCAGCGTGATCGTGCGGTCCGAGTCGGGGTCGGTGCGCACGCGGGTGTCCACGTCGCCGTCGCCGGACGTGGCGTCGACCCGGTAGCTCTCGTCGCCGTCGGGGATCACGACGTCGACGTCGCCGTCGCCCGTCGCCACCGAGACGACGTCGGGAGCGGTCCGGAACGACAGCCCCACTGCACCGCTGTTGGTGGACACGTCGGCACGGTCCTCGAGCCCGGACGCCACGACGTCGCCGTCCGACGTCTCGACCCGCAGCGCGCCGCCGACGTCCTCGGCGACCACGCTGCCGTCGGAGGTCGACACGACGACCGATGAGCGGACGTCGCGGACCGAGACGTCGCCGTCGCGACCCTGGATCTCCACGGCGACCGACGACGGGGCGCGGACGACCACGTCGACGGCGCAGAACCCCGGCGAGAAGCCGGGACAGGTGCCCTCGACGACGACGCGGTCGCCCTCGCGCCGGAGCTCCACGTCGGCGTCGACCAGGCTGCGCCGCACCTGGGCCTCCACCGAGACCTGATCGGTGTCGGTGCCGATGACCTGCACGCTGCCGTCATCGGTCTGCACGAGCAGCGAGGTGGCGCCGGACGCGGCGATCGACCGCCGCACCACGGAGGAGTCGTACGACAGCAGCCCGATCACCTGCATGGCCGACACGGCCAGCATGCAGACGGCGAAGCCGGCACCGACGATCCGCCAGAACCGGCGGACGCCGGGCCGGGTGGAGCCGGGAGGCGGAGGGGGCGGGGTGCCGCGGTAGGGCGGCGGCGTCATGACCGCGGTGGGAGCGGTCGTCGGCGCCGGCGCGGTGGGCGGCTCGGCCAGGAACGGCGGCGGGGGCCAGTCGGCGCTCATGACTCGATCCAGCGGAGGACGGCCAGCACCCGGCGGTGGTCGCCAGGCGTGGGTGGGAGGTCGAGCTTGGTGAAGATGTTGCTCACGTGCTTCTCCACGGCGCCGTCGCTGACGACGAGCGCCTCTGCGATCGCGGCGTTGGTCCGACCCTCGGCCATGAGGCCGAGGACCTCGCGCTCCCGCGGCGAGAGCGCGGCGAGCGGGTCCCGGCGGTTCGACCGGGCGAGCAGCTGGGCGACGACCTCGGGGTCGAACACCGCTCCCCCGTCGCCCACGCGGGCGACGGCGTCCATGAAGTCGCCGACGTCCGCGATCCGGTCCTTGAGCAGGTAGCCCACACCGCTCGCCGCGCTGCCTGCGTGGGAGTCGGCCAGCAGCTCCGACGCGTAGCTCTCCTCGACGTACTGCGACAGCACCAGGATGGCGACCTGCGGCCACCGGGACCGCACCTCGAGTGCCGCCCGCAGGCCGTCGTCGGTGTGCGTGGGCGGCATGCGGACGTCGACGACGGCGAGGTCGGGCTGCAGCCGCTCGACCGCGTCGATCAGTGCGACGGCGTCGCCGACCGCACCGACCACCTCGTGGCCGCCGTCGGTCAGGAGCCGGGTCAGCCCGGCCCGCAGCAGCACGCTGTCCTCCGCGATCACGATCCGCACGGGACCTCCACCAGCAACGTCGTGGGCCCGCCCACCGGGCTGACCACCTGCATCCATCCGTCGAGCGCCGCCACCCGCTCCTCCAGTCCTCTCAGTCCGGTGCCCCCCGTGTCCCGGGAGGCGCCGCCGACCCCGTCGTCGGACACCACGATCGTCAGCCGGTCTCGCCGGCGGACGATCTCGACCGTCGCCCGGCTCGCACGGGCGTGACGAGCCACGTTCGTGAGCGCCTCGGAGACGATGAAGTAGGCGGCGCTCTCGACCGACGGGGACGGCCGTGGCGACACGTCGACCCGGAGCTCGACCGGGACGCCGGCGCGGGCCACGACGGCCGACAGCGCCGCGTCCAGACCGCGGTCCTCGAGGATCACCGGGTGGATGCCCCGGACCAGGTCCCGGAGCTCCTTGAGCGCGGCCTTCACCTCGTCGTGCGCCTCGGAGACCAGCTCCTTGGCCCGACCGGGGTCGGTCTCCATGGCCTGGCGTGCGACGCCCAGGTCCATGGCGACGGCGATGAGGCGCTGCTGGGCCCCGTCGTGGAGGTCCCGTTCGATGCGGCGGCGCTCGGCCTCGGCGCTGTCGACCGCCGCAGCTCGACTGGTCTGCAGCTCGCTCACCCGCTCCTCGAACTCGACCCGCTCGGAGCGGCCGAGCAGGAGCCGGCCCACGGCACGGTCCAGCTCCGCGAGCCAGGTCGTGGCCCACGGCGCGACCACGGCCAGCACGACGAGTCCGAGCAGCGACAGCAGCGCCACGCCCGGGCCGGGGCCGACCTCCAGGAACCCCAGCTGGGCGGAACCGGAGGCGAACCGGCCGACGAACAGCGGGAGCCCCAGCAGGACCACGCCGCTCGCCCACAGCGTCGAGGCGATCGTGGTGGTGATGACCGCGAGCGGGAAGTGCAGCAGCGCGTAGCCGAGCTCCTTCCAGCGGCTGGCCGTCTTGAAGCGCCACACGAAGCGGTACCACCAGTTGCGCCCCTCGGCCCGGGGTGCCGGGTCGTGCAGCGTGGTGCCGAGCAGCGCCGCGAACCGGCTGCGCTCGACCGTGGCGTAGGCGTGGGTGCCGAGCATGCCCAGCCAGGCCACGACGATCGCCGCGGGGAACAGGACGATCAGGCTGCCGGCGGTGGAGGCCATGGTGACCACGAACGTGAAGCCGATCGTGGCGATCAACAGGTCCAGGCAGAGGTGGCAGAGCGACCACCAGGTCTGGGTGGTGCGCCAGGGGCGGAAGACGGTGCTGAGCACGGATGACACGCTACGGAGCGCGGGACGACCGGACCATGAAGGGTCCCGGTGTCGTCGAACGGGGGACAACCCCACCCCGCCGGTCGGGCGAACCGGCACGGCGGGCGCGCCGCG
>JAEXGP010000125.1 GCA_023450775.1 Actinomycetes bacterium
GCCGCGGCCGCCGCCGCCACCGGGCCGTCGCGCGGGTCCAGATCCTCGACCCCCAGCTCGTCGAGCACCGGCGCCACCGCCGCCCGGCGCACGTCGGGGTCGAGCTCGGCCCGGCGGGCCACGTCGAACCCGCCGAGCGCGGCGAACGCACGTTGCGCCACCCGGTACAGCTCCTCGGCCTCGGCCGGCAGCTCGGGGTTCACGCCGCGCCGCCGGCGAGGACGGCCTTGGCGACGATCATCCGCTGCACCTCGATCGTGCCGCTGGCCACCGTGGCGGCCTGCGCGTAGCGCCAGTGATCCTCGACGGCGCCGTGGAGCGGGGCGGTCGGCCCCGCCTCCAGGCACTCGTCGTCCAGGGCGGCGAACAGGGTCTCGGCCACCGACTGGTCGCACTGCGTCACCGCGATCCGCGCTGCGGAGGCCTCGACCTCGGGCACCTCGCCGCGTTCCTGGGCTCGCACCGTCCGGTACGCCAGCAGTCGGGCGACGCGGACCTGCACGAGCGCCCTGGCCCACTGCGACCTCAGCGACGCCGGCAGGTCCGCCCAGTGGGGACGCAGCACGCGCCCGAGCTCGGACAGCAGCCGCTCGCACCGCGCGTAGCGGGCGATGCCCACGCGCTCGTGCGCGAGCGCCGTCCGGATGACCGACCAGCCCCCACCCACCTCGCCGAGCACCGCGTCGTCCCCCACCGCCACGTCGTCGAGGAAGACCTCGTTGAGGTGGTGGGGGCCGAGCATCGACCGGATGGGCCGCACGGTGATGCCGGGCGCCGACATGGGCACCAGGAACATGGTGATGCCCTCGTGGCGCTCGCCGTCGCCGACTCGGGCGGCGACGATGCACCAGTCGGCCATGTCGGCGTAGGACGTCCAGATCTTCTGACCCGTCAGCCGCCACCCGTCCCCGTCGGGCTCGGCGCGGGTGCGCAGCGAGGCCAGGTCCGAGCCCGCCTCGGGCTCGGAGAAGCCCTGGCACCAGATGACCTCGCCGGCGGCGATCGGCCGGAGGTGCCGGCGCTGCTGCTCCTCGGTGCCGTAGGCCATGATCGCCGGTCCGACCCAGTTGAGGCCCATGTACTGCGCACCCCGCGGCTCGTGGTGCGCCCACATCTCCTCGCGGACCACGGTCTGCTCCCAGAGCGACCCGCCGCCGCCACCGTGCTCGTGCGGCCACGCGATCGTCAGCAGCCCCAGGTCCGCGAGCGTCCGGCAGAAGCGCTGCGCCACCGCCAGGTCCTCGGGGTCCTCGGTGAACGCACCCAGGAAGTCGTCCGCGATCTCGGAGGCGATCAGCGCCCGAAGCCGCTCCCGCAGGGCGTCCGCCCGCTCCCCCAGGTCGAAGTCCATCCGGTGCCCTCCAGAAACCTGACGTGAACGTTAGTCGGCCGGGTACCGTCGTGCCGATGGCCCGGAGCCCCGGATCGAGCGCCTCCCCACCGGCGACGATCGCCAGGGTCCTCGACCGCGCTCTCGCCGCGGACCCGGCTCGCGTCGCCCTGGTCACCCGCGCCGGCCCGGTCACCTACGAGGAGCTCGACGCCCGGGCGGATCGTGCGGCTCGAGCGCTCCGCGACCTGGGCGTCCGGGTCGGCGACCGAGTGGCGGCGTCGCTGCCCAACGACGAGGAGGTCGTCGTCGCGTTCCACGGCGCCATGCGGCTCGGCGCCGTGTGGGTCGGCGTGAACCGGGCGCTCGCCGCGCCCGAGCAGCGTCATCTGCTCGCCGACTCGGGAGCCACCCTGCTGCTGTCGGACCACCCGCTCGAGGACACGCCGACCCGGGTCGTGGAGCTGCCCGGATGGCGCGAGGCCGTGGCCGCGGCCGACGCACGGCCGGTCGGGGTCGAGGTGGATCCCGACGCCCCGGCCGGACTCGCCTACACCAGCGGGACGACCGGCCATCCGAAGGGCGCCGTGCACAGCCAGCGGAACCTCCTGCTGCCGGGGGCGGTGCTCGTCGCCACACGCGGCTACGGACCCGAGCTCCGCAAGGGCGACTGCTTCCCGTTCACCGTCCTCAACATGGCGGTCCTCACCACGTTGCTCGTCGCGCAGGCGACGGGGACCTCGGTGGTGATGGACCGCATCGACGCCGACGGCGTGGCCGAGTGGATCCGACGCGAGCGGGTGACGACGTGGAACGGCCCGCCCGCCCTGCTCCACTCGCTCGCTGCGTCCGCCACCGTCACCCCCGCCGACCTCGCCAGCCTGGACGAGGTGTGGACCGGCGGTGCGGACTGCCCCGAGCCGATCCGCGTCGCGTTCACCGAGCGCTTCGGCGTGCCGGTGGTCGCGACCTACGGACTGAGCGAGGCGCCGACGGTCGTCTCGATCGACGATCGCGACGGACGGCACGTCGCCGGCGCCTCCGGACGCCCGCTCCCCCATCTGCAGGTGCGCGCCACGGACGACGACGGACGCACGCTGCCGGCCGGACGGACGGGCGAGCTGCGGGTCCGCGCCGCCGACGACCGCTACCGGCCGATGCTCGGCTACTGGGGCCGCCCCGAGGCGACCGCCCGGGCGCTCGACGGCGACGAGCTGCGCACCGGCGACCTCGGCTACCTGGACGACGACGGCTTCGTCCACGTCGTCGACCGGGCCAACCTGCTGATCATCCGGGGCGGCGCCAACGTGTACCCGGCCGAGGTCGAGCGGGTCCTGACCGCGCACCCGCGGGTGGCGGCCGCGGCGGTGTTCGGCACGCCCGACGAGCGGCTCGGCGAGCGCGTGGCAGCGCTGGTCGAAGCGGCGCCCGGCGTCCGGATCGACCCGGACGCGCTGCGCGAGGACCTGCTCGGTGACCTGGCCGCCTACAAGGTGCCCGATCGCATCGCCGTGGTGGACGCCCTGCCCCGCAACGCCATGGGCAAGGTCGTACGGGCCGACCTGCCGGCACTCCTGCGCGCGCTCAGCAGGACCTGAGCGTGCCGCCGTCGACCACGAGGGAGGTCCCGGTGATCCAGCCGGCGGGCTCGCCGGCCAGGAACACCACGGCGGCGGCCACCTCGTCCGGATCGCCGAAACGTCCGGCGTCGACCGGGTGACGGGCCATCATCGCCGCCATCACCTCCTCCTCGGTGGCGCCCGACCGGGACGCGGTCGTCGCGGCGTTGGCCCGGACCATCTCGGTCAGCGTGATGCCCGGGACGACGCACGTGCTGAGGACGCCGGCCACCGCCATCGAGCGCGACAGCGAGCGGGAGAAGTTCTCGAGCCCGGCCTTGGCCGCGCCGTAGGCGGCGAACAGCGGGTCCGGCTCCCGGGCGGAGACCGAGCTGACGTGCACGATCCGGCCCCAACCGGCCGACCGCATCTCCGCTGCAGCCAGGGTGGCCAGGCGGACGGGCGCGAAGAGGTTCAGCTCGAAGCAGCTGCGCCAGTCGTCGTCGGACAGCTCCTCGAGCGCGGCGGGACTCGCCGCCCCCGCGTTGTTGACGAGCACGTCGAGCCGGCCGTGCTCGTCGAGGCAACGGGCGACGATACGGCCGGCGGCGCCGGGATCGGTCACGTCGTCCACGTGCCCCACCGCGGTGCCGTCGGGGAGCTCGGCGACCGCGGCTGCCAGCGCGTCCGGGTCCCGGGCCACGAGGAGCACCCGGCTCCCCTCGGCGACCAGCCGGGCGGCGACGGCCCGACCGATGCCGCGGCTCGCCCCGGTGACGATCGCGGCGCGGCCGTGGAGTCCCAGGTCCATCGGCCTCCCACCGTAGGCGAGCGGGTGGCATGATCTGACACCTGCGTCAGGTCCGGGGCCCGCGGACGTGACCGCGCCGAGGGACCAGCAGGACGAGGGGGGACGCCATGGCCGTCGCACGACGGGAGCGCCGACGTGCCGCCGCCGGAGGCCGGACCTGATGGCGCCCCGCGACGACGGCTCCGGGCGCGGCCGCGCCCCGGCAGGCTGCCCCGTCGTGGACGTGGACCACCACGACCCGGCCTTCCACGAGCGGCGGCGCGAGGAGTGGGCCGAGCTCCGCCGCTGCCCGGTGGCGTTCAACGAGCGCTACGGCGGGTTCTGGATGGTCAGCGGTCACGACCAGGTCGAGACGGTGTCGCGCGACGCCGAGACGTTCTCCTCCGCCCATCTGCCGGACCCGGTCGACGGCGTCACGTACCTCGGGATCGCCGGCATCCCGCGCGGCCGCTCCATCCCGACCGCCGGCATCGCCGAGGTGGAGGGTGCGCTGCACCAGGCGCTCCGGCGCGTCCTGCATGCCCGGCTGACGCCGAACGCCGTCGCGCGCATGCGCCCGCAAATGGTGGCGACGGCCCGGTGGTTCCTGGACCAGCACGTGGAGTCGGGGTCGGTCGACCTGGTGCTGGACTACGCCAGCCCGGTGCCGGCCGTCCTGACCATGGAGCTGGTCGGGCTGCCGCTCGACGACTGGTCGTCGTACTCGGCGCTGTTCCACGCCACGGTCGCCCACCGTCCCGGCGAGCCCGAGTTCGACGCGGCCGTGGGCAACATCGGTGAGATGCTCGGCCGGCTGGGCGACGCAGTGGCCCGGCGTCGCGCCGAGCTCCGCGACGACCTGTTGAGCGACGTCATCGAGCTCCGTGTCGACGGCCGTCCGCTGGACGACGACCAGGTGCGAGCCGTGCTGTGGAACCTCGTCGGGGGCGGCCTGGACACCACCACGTCGCTGACCTCGCTGAGCCTGCTGCACCTGGCCCGCCACCCCGAGCAGCGGAAGCGGCTGGCCCGCGACCCCGAGCTCCTGACCGCCGCCACCGAGGAGTTCCTGCGCTACTTCTCGGTGAACGAGACGCTCACCAGGACGGTCACGGCGGACGTCGAGCTCGGCGGCCAGCACCTGCGCCGCGGCGACCACCTGATGCTCAGCTGGCTGTCGGCCAACCTCGACGAGCACGTGTTCGACCGCGCCGACGAGGTGGTGCTCGACCGGGCGCCGAACCCGCACCTCGCCTTCGGGTCGGGACCGCACCGCTGCATCGGCATGCACATGGCGCGGGCCATGTTCCAGGTGCTCCTGCGGGAGGTCCTCGACCGCATCCCGGACTACCGGGTCGACGAGTCCCGGACCCGCCCGTACTCGGGGAACCCGGAGCTGAACGGGTTGGTGCGCATGCCGTGCACGTTCACCCCGGGCGCCCGGCTCGGCCCGTCCGAGCGCCCCTTCTGACGTTCCGACGCTCCGTCATGCGGGTTCAGAGCTCGGTGCGGCCGAGCTCGCGGGCGGCGTCGGGGACGAACGGCTCCGGCGCGAACGGACCGTCGTCCACCGCCGCGATCCGCAGGTGGCCGAGCGCCACGTGGTGCGGCAGGTCGTCCAGCCACAGCACGGTCCGGGCCACGTCCTGCACCTCGAGCGCGCGCATGGGGAACCGAACGTCGTCGAGCATGGGCGTGGCCACCGGGCCGGTCGCCACCACGTGCACGGCGATGCCGTCGCGCTCGACCTCCTTCGCCATCGCCGCGGCGAAGGCGTCGAGCCCCGCCTTGGAGGCCGAGTACGCCGACAGTCCGGGCTGCGGCGCGCCGGACGCGCTCGACGACAGGAAGACGAAACGACCCCCGGCACCCATGGCGGGCAGCGCCGCAGACGCCACCACGAACGCGGACGTGAGGTTGGTGCGGACGACCTGCTCGAACGCTGCGAGCGTCTCCTTGCGCACGAAGGTCCCGGCCATGACGCCCGCCGCGTGCACCACCAGGTCCACGTCGCCGGCGGCGGCCACGACGGAGCCGAAACCCGCCGGATCCGTGCAGTCCGCCGCGATGGCCTCGGCGCCGATCTCCTGTGCCGCCTCCGTGAGCGGTCCGACCCGGCGAGCCGTCAGCACGACCCTGTCGCCCCGGTCGACCAGCCGGCGACCGACCTCCAGGCCGATGCCGCCGCTGCCGCCGGTGACGATCGCGGTCCGGGGGCGCCGCTCCATGGGACCGCCTCAGTCCCGGGCCAGGATCCGGGCGGCCGCGGCACCCAGGTACTCGGCCATGCCCTCGTCCGACAACGGCAGCGCCCGGGCCGCCTCGAGCGCACGAGCGACGGGCAGGATCGGGTGGTCGGACGCGAACAGCAGGCGACCCCGGCCGCGCGACGAGTCCATGAACCGCACCACGGCCGGGTCCATGTAGGTGGCCAGGTACGCGGACGTCATCAGGTGCAGCTGCGGCCACTTGAGCATGTACTGCACCAGCAGCGACTCGTACGGATGGCCCATGTGGGCGCCGACGACCGTGAGTCCCGGGAAGTCGATCAGGACGTCCTCCAGGTGGACCGGGTCCTGGCACCTCGACCGCACCTGGGGACCGGGCACGCCCACGTTGATCGACACCGGCAGCCCCAGCTCCTCGCAGGTCGCGTACACCGGGTAGTAGAGGCGGTGGTTCAGGTCGTACTGCTCGACCAGCGGGGTGACACGGACCATCACCATCGACGGGTGTCCCGCGAGCTCGCGGACGCGGCGGCAGTTGTCGAGCGGCGTGGTGGCACGGTCCACCACTGCGGAGACCAGGAACCGCCCGGGGTGCTCCTCGGCGATCGCAAGGAAGTCCTCGGCGGCGAAGCCACCCCGGCGGTGCGCCCGTCCAGGGTCACCCAGCCCGGACGTGAGCACGCCGGTGGCCACGCCCGCATCGTCCATGGCGGTCAGGAGGCTCTCGACCGTGGGGCCCTTGGCGAGGTCCGGACCGAACAGCTGGACCGCACCCTGCTGCTCGTCCTGGGCCGTCCACCTGGCCGCGAACACCTCCGGGATGATGTTCACCCACGCATCCACGACCATGCCGGCGACGCTACCTGACACGACCGTCAGAAAGCTGCGTAAGCTTCCCGCATGGACGAGCTCGGGTTCCGGCCGTTCGACGCCGACCAGCACTACTACGAGGCCGAGGACGCCTTCACCCGCCACATCGAGAAGAGCATGGCCAAGCGGTGCATGCAGTGGGCCGAGGTCGACGGGCGCCGCCGACTGCTCGTCGGCGGAAGGGTCAACAGGTTCATCCCGAACCCGACCTTCGACCCGATCGCCCGGCCCGGCAGCCTCGAGGACTACTTCCGCGGCCGCAACACCGGGGGCCTTGACCTCAAGACCATGTTCGGCGAGCTGGAGCCGATCTCGGAGCACCCTGCGTACCGGGTGCGCGAGGCGCGGGTCCGGCTGCTCGACGAGCAGGGCCTCGACGGCGCCCTGCTCTTCCCCACCCTCGGCGTGGGCATGCAGGAGGCACTGCGGCGCGACCTCCCGGCCCTGCACGCCGCGTTCCGGGCCTTCAACCGGTGGCTGGACGAGGACTGGGGCTTCGACCGCGGCGACGGGCGCCTGTACGCCGCGCCGATGATCACCCTGGCCGACCCCGAGCTGGCGGCGGACGAGGTCGCCCGCGTGCTCGACGCCGGGGCCAAGGTGCTCGTGACCGTCCCCGGACCGGTCCCCGACGGCGACGACGGCTACCTGTCGCCGGCGCACCCGCGCTTCGACCGGGTGTGGGGACTGGTCGCCGAGGCGGGCGTGCCGATGGTGCTGCACGCCGGCCTGAGCGGGGTGCAGCACTACGGGCGCTTCTGGCGGACGCAGTCCGGCGGCGAGGGCGGCGGCGGGTTCGAGGGGTTCAAGCACGCGGCGTTCCCCCTCGTCGCCTTCGCCGACCGGGGCATCTCGGACACGCTCGCGGCGATGGTGTGCCACGGACTGTTCGAGCGGTTCCCCGCCCTGCGGATCGCCTCGATCGAGAACGGCGCCATGTGGGTGCCCGACCTGCTGCGGAACCTGCGCGACGCCCACGGCAAGATGCCGTTCGCCTTCTCGGAGCACCCGGTGGAGCAGGTCCGCCGCAACGTGTGGGTGTCGCCGTACTACGAGGACGACATGAGCCGGCTCCGCGAGGAGCTCGGCATCGACCGGCTGCTCTTCGGCTCGGACTTCCCCCACACCGAGGGCCTCCCCGAACCGGTCGGGTTCGTGGACGACATCCCCGACTTCGACGAGTCCGAGCGGCGTGCGGTCATGGTCGACAACGTGCGCGACCTCCTGCGGCTCGCCCCGGTCACGGCCGCGGCCTGACCCGACAGAGCACCGGGAGCGGCCGCAGTGGGGATCGCCGTCGACGAGGACCGCCAGGCGCTCGCGGAGGCCGCGCGGCGTTTCGCCGCCGACCGATGCGACCCCGCCACCGTCAGGGCCGAGCTCGACCACGACCAGGCCCGGCTGCCGCCGTTCTGGGCCACGCTCGTCGAGTCCGGCTGGGTCGGCCTGACCGCACCCGAGGGGTGCGGAGGCGCAGGGTTCGCTGCGGCGGCGGTCGTGCTGGAGGAGCTCGGGCGCGCCGTCGCACCCGGGCCGCTGCTG
>JAEXGP010000221.1 GCA_023450775.1 Actinomycetes bacterium
GGTTCGGGCAGCTGGGGGATCCACGCGATGGCCGTGGTGCGGGCCCGCCGCGAGAGCTGCGTCACCTCCACGCCGTCCAGCTCGACCGCGCCCCGGTGGAGCGGGACACGGCACCGCACGGCGTCGAGGAGCGTGGTCTTGCCCGCACCGCTCGCACCGACGAGCGCCACGACCGTGCCGGGTTCGACCGTGGCGTCCACCGGCCCGACGCGCCGGCCCCGGTCGGGGTCGACGACGGTGGCGCCGGCGATCCGCAGCACCGGTCCGCCGTCGGCGATCGCGGGGAGCTCGTCGATCGGGCCGTCCGGCGTGGTCGAGGTGGTGAGCAGCTCCTTGAGCTCCTCGGCGGCGTCGGTGCCGGCCTGGGCGGCGTGGAACGCGGCGCCCACGCGCCGGATCGGCAGCGAGCACTCCGGTGCCAGCAGCAGGACGATCAGCGCGGTCTCCAGGGTGACGGCACCGATCGTCAGCCGGTAGCCGACGGTCACCGCGACCAGTGCGACCGAGAGCATGGCGAGCAGCTCCATGGTCGCGGCCGACAGGAACGCCACCTTGAGCGTGCGCATGACCGCCAGGCGGTACTGCTCGGCGACCGCCCGAACCCGTCCCACCTGCGCTTCGGCCCGCCCGAACAGCCGGAGCGTGGGGAGGCCGACGAGCACGTCGTGGAAGTGCCCGGCCAACCGCTGCAGCGTGGCCCACTGCCGGTTCGTGCGGTCCTCGGCGAGCTTGCCGATCAGGACCATGAAGACCGGGATGAGCGGGATGGCCACCATCAGGATGACCGCGGAGGCGACGTCGGCCAGCAGGATGCGGGCGCCGGCGGCGAGCGGGACGATCCCGGCCAGGCACAGGGCCGGCACGTAGTTGCGGATCCAGGGGTCGAGCGCGTCGACGCCGTCGGTGACCAGCGTGGTCACCCTCGCCGGGGTGGCGAGCGCGGCGCCGGGTTCGTCGAGCGCGAGCGAGTGGCGCACCACGCGATCGGTGATCGACCGACGCGCCCCGGCGGCGGCGATCGACGCCGACGCCTCGGTGGCCCACCGGAGCCCGAAGCGCACGAGCGCGACGGCCGCCAGCGCCGCGGCGAGCGGCGTGACCGCGCTGAGGTCGCCGTCGATCAGGTGGGGGAGCTGGCGTCCGATCGCCTCGGCCTGGGCCAGGACGACGACGGTGGCGACGACCGCCAGCCCGGCGCAGACGACCAGGTGCCGGCGCAGCGACGGGGCCAGCTGCAGCAGCGCTGGATCGATCGGTCCACGCCGGGGGCGGCGGGGGTCCGCATCGAGCGGATCGCCGCCGTCGACGACGGGTCGGACCGGTTCGGGCACCCGGCGATGCTAGGGCGAGGTGGCCGTCAGGCCTCAGCCGGCGCGGCCGCCGGCGGGCCCGTCCGGGCGGGGTCGGTCGGTGCCGGGATGTGCTCGCGCCCGATCCGCTTGCGGAAGACCCAGTAGCTCCAGGCCTGGTAGCCGATCACCACCGGCGTCATGACGAGCGCCACGACGGACATGATCCGCAGCGTGTACGGCGTGGAGCTCGCGTTGTCGACGGTGAGGCTGAAGGCCGGATCCGTCGACGACGGCATGACGTCGGGGTACAGCGAGCCGAACAGGGCCACGACCGCGGCGGCGATCGCCGCGCCGGTCGCGGCGAACGCCCACCCGTCGCGTCCGGCGCGCTCCAGCGCGAGGGCGGCCAGCAGTGCGACCGCGGCGAGGAGCACCGGCCCCCACGTCCACGCGACGCCCCGGGCGACCTGGTTCCACAGAAGGAACGCGGTCCCGGCCGCGAGTGCGCACGGGCCGAGCAGCCGCCCGGCGGCCCGGGCGCGGTCGCGCACCTCCCCGTCGGACTTCAACGCCAGGAAGTTCGCGCCGTGCACCGCGAACAGCGTCGCGGTCACCACGCCGCCGAGGAGGCCGAACGGGTTCAGCAGTGTGAACAGCGATCCGGTGAAGTCGCCGGCGCGGTCGATCGGCACCCCGGCGACGATGTTCGCGAAGGCCACTCCCCACAGCACCGCCGGGACCCAGGACCCGACGGCGATCGCAAGGTCCCACCGCGCCCGCCATCGAGGGTCGTCGACCTTCCCGCGGTACTCGAACGCCACCCCGCGGACGATGAGCGCCACGAGGATCAGGAACAGCGGCAGGTAGAAGCCGGAGAAGAGGGTGGCGTACCAGTTGGGGAACGCAGCGAACGTGGCACCCCCGGCGGTGATCAGCCAGACCTCGTTGCCGTCCCACACGGGCCCGATCGTGTTGATCATCACGCGACGATCCAGCTCGGTGGTCGATCGGTCGCGGTCCCGGCTGAGCGGGTGCAGCAGCATGCCCACGCCGAAGTCGAACCCCTCCAGGAAGAAGTAGCCGATCCAGAGGACGGCGATGAGGACGAACCACAGGTCGGCCAGGTCCACGGTGGCTCCCTCAGTAGGCGAAGGCGAGCGGCTCGCCCTCGCGGTCGTCGTCCGTGCCGTCCCGTTCTGCCGGCATCGTGCCGGCGGGGCCCTTGCGGACGTATCTGGCCAGCAGGGCGACCTCGACCACGGCGAGCGCGCCGTAGAGGAGTGTGAAGCCGACCAGGCTGATCAGGACGGTGGCGCTGCTGACGCTGGCGCTCACGGCGTCGGCGGTGAGGAGGCGGATCTCCAGCAGTCCGTCGGGGTTCGGCGCCACCACCCAGGGTTGGCGGCCGATCTCGGTGAAGATCCAGCCGAAGACGTTGGCCAGGAACGGCGTCGGGATCACTGCGATCGTGGCGGCCGGGAGCCAGCGCCATCGGGGCACGGGAGCACCTCGCCGGGTGGCGAACAGTGCGAACACCGCGCCGAAGGCGGCGACCGCGCCGAAGAAGATCATCAACCGGAAGCCCCAGTACGTGATCATCAGGTTCGGGATGTAGTTGCCCTCGCCGTACCTCGCCTCGTACTGGCGCTGGAGGTCGTTGACGCCCTCGATGCGCTGGTCGAGCTGGTCGGTGGCGAGCAGCGACAGGCCTTGGGGGATCTCCCACGTGCGGAGGTCGCAGTCGTTCTCCAGGTTGCCGACGGCGAACACCGAGAGCCCCGGGCCGGTCTCGCTGTCGCACAGCGCCTCGGCCGCCGCCATCTTCATGGGCTGCTGCTCGAACATCAGGCGGGTCTGGAAGTGACCGCTCACCGCCACCGCCACGCCGGCCGCGAACGTCACCCAGATGGAGCTGCGAAGTCCCTTGCGCAACGCCGCGACGTCGCCCTCGCCGAGGACCTCGCGGCGGCGCATCAGGAGCCACGCCGAGATGGCGCCGACGAACACGGCCGAGGTCATGAACGCCCCGGCGATCACGTGGGGGTAGGCGGCGAGCGTCGTGGAGTTGGTGAGCACGGCCCAGATGTCGACCATCTCCGCCCGACCCGTGTCGGGGTTGAACGCGGCCCCGACGGGGTGCTGCATCCATGAGTTCGCGGCGACGATGAAGTACGCCGACGCGGTCGTCCCGATCGCGGCGGCCCAGATCGTGGCCAGGTGCAGCCGGGGTGACAGCCGGTCCCACCCGAAGATCCAGAGGCCGAGGAACGTCGACTCGAGGAAGAACGCGACGAGCGCCTCCATCGCCAGCGGGGCGCCGAAGACGTCACCGACGAAGCGCGAGTAGCTCGCCCAGTTCATGCCGAACTGGAACTCCTGGACGATGCCGGTGACCACCCCCAGGGCGAAGTTGATGAGGAAGAGCTTCCCGAAGAACTTCGTGAGCCGGAGGTACTCGTCCTTGCCGGTGCGGTACCAGGCGGTCTGGAACACGGCGACCGTCAGCGCCAGCCCGATCGTGAGCGGCACCATCAGGAAGTGGTACACGGTCGTGATGCCGAACTGCCATCGGGAGAGCGACAGCACGTCCATGGTTCGTGCGCTCCTGACGGCCGTGCACCTCGATCGTCCTGCGATCGGATCTGGCGATGGGAGGGAATGCCGCCGTCACCATCGACGATAGACAGCGTCGATGCGGATCGTCCGGTCGCGCCGGGGTGACCCTCGTCGCACGAGGTCGGTCAGGTCGTCGGGCGGTGGCGGTCGACGATCGCGGCCAGGTCCAGGCCGGGCGGCAGCGTGCCGAACGCCCGGTGGCCGGGGCGGTCCGGGTCGAGGCGGGAGGCGCAGAAGGCGTCGGCGACGAACGCGGGGGAGTGGCGGACCAGCAGCGATCCCTGCAGCACGAGGGCCATCGTCTCGACGACCGACCGGGCCCGGAGCTCGGGGTCCTCCACGTCGGCCAGCTCCTTGCGGAGCGCGACCGCGGCCGCGTCCAGCCGGGCGTCGGCGCCGGCGGCCAGGTCGACCTCCGCCCAGTAGGCGTCGACCGAGTCGGGCGCCGTGACCATCGCCCGCAGCACGTCCAGGCACATGACGTTGCCCGAACCCTCCCAGATGCCGTTGACCGGGCTCTGGCGGAGCAGCCGCGGCATGTCGGTCTCCTCGACGAAGCCCACACCGCCGAGGCACTCCATCGCCTCGGCGGCGTGCACGGTCGCCCGCTTGCAGGTCCAGTACTTGACGACCGGTGTGGCCAGGCGGGCGAACAGCTGCTGGGCCGGATCGTCGGGGGCGTCGAACGTGGCGGCCAGCCGGATGGCCGCGGCGGTCGCCGCCTCGGACTCGAGTGCGAGGTCGGCCAGCACGTTGGTCATCAACGGCTGCTCGTCGAGCGTCCGGCCGAAGGCGGTGCGGTGATGGGTGTGCCAGGTCGCCTGTGCGACGCCCTGGCGCATGACCGCGGTCGACCCGAGCGTGCAGTCGAGCCGGGTGTGGTTGACCATCTCGATGATCGTGCGGACGCCGCGACCCTCCTCGCCGACCATCAGCGCCCACGTGTCGAGCATCTCGATCTCGCTCGACGCGTTCGACCGGTCGCCGAGCTTGTCCTTGAGCCGCTGGATCCTGATCGGGTTGCGGCTGCCGTCTGGTCGCCACCGCGGCATCCAGAAGCAGCTCAGACCGCCGGGCGCGTTGGCCAGCACCAGGAAGCCGTCCGACATCGGCGCGGAGCAGAACCACTTGTGCCCGGTGAGCAGGTGCTCGCCGCCCGGGCCGCCGGCGCCGACGGGCCGAGCCACGGTCGTGTTGGCGCGGACGTCGGATCCGCCCTGCTTCTCGGTCATCGCCATGCCGACGGTGATGCCGGCCTTGGCGTCGATGGGGCGGTTGGCGCCGTCGTAGGAGTGCGAGACGAGCTGCGGGAGGAGCCGCTCGGCGAGGTCGGGCTGGTGTCGCAGCGCCGGGACCGACGAGTAGGTCATGGAGATCGGGCACGTGTGGCCGGCGTCGACCTGGTACCAGGTGACCATGCCCGCGGCGCGCGTCACGTGCGGCGCGGGCCGGTCGTCCGCCCACGGCGCCGCGTGCAGCCCTGCGTCCACGGCGGCGCCCATCAGGTCGTGGTAGGCGGGGTGGTAGTCGACGACGTCCAGGCGGTTGCCGTAGCGGTCGTGCGTGCGCAGCACGGGCACGTGGGTGTTCGCCTGGCGGCCGCGCTCCTGCCACTCGGGGTCGCCGGCGCGGCGGCCGATGACCGACAGGTCCTCCAGGTTGCGTGCGCCGCCGTGGCGCTCGACCGCCTCCACCAGGGCGGCGTTCGTGGCGAACACGTCGTGGCCCTGGAGCGGGGGCGGCTGGTTGGTGACCTCGTGGGTGTCGAACCAGCTCGTCATGTCGTCACCCTACGACCGCGTGTCGACCAGCCCGCCGGCGGAGGCAGCCAGCCCGCCGGCGGAGGCAGAGAGGGACCGTGCTCCTGCGGTGCCGCCGAACGGTCGTTCACCGCCTGAGAGATCGCGTGTACCGTTCCCTGAACGAGGTTCGGCCGTGGGGGCCGGGCACCCGAGAAGGGGGCGATGAACATGCACGAGGCAGACACCACCACCGTGGCCGACGCACGTGAGCTGACGGCCGAGGCCCGTCGCGGTCGGGCGATCCGCCGCAACGTCGCACTGGGCGGCCTCATCGGCGGCGCCGCGATCTTCAGCAGCGGCTGCACGCTGAGCGACATCTCGACGATCCTGTCGATCCTGCGGCTCCTCGGCATCGGCAGCTGAGCGTCGCCACGTCCGACACGCGGTCCGCGGCCGCCCGGTCCGGCCCTCCTCGGAGCGCTCGGACGGGCGGCCGTGGCGCGTCCGGCGCGCTGAGACATCTCTCGTCGCAGCGTCGCGTCCCGGCCGCGCTGTGGCAGGCTGGAGGCGTCGCGACCTCGCTCGCAGCCGGACCGGCCGGCCACGCGGGGAGCGCACCGAAGGGGGTTCCCATGTCCACCGATGAGCAGATCCTCGGTCGTCACGACGTCGACGACCTCGAGGCGATCCTCACCACGGTCAACACCGATGTGGACGAGGCGATCCACGCGGTCCGCGACAACGCGGACGCGATCTTCACGTGGGACTACGAGAAGGGCGCCCGCCCGGCGCTCAACAAGCTCTACGAGAAGGCCAAGCACTCGCAGTGGAACGGCCAGACCGATCTGGACTGGTCCCAGGACGTCGACCAGCAGCAGTTCGCCGAGATGATGGCGGACGTGCAGGCGATGGAGTTCGAGGCCCGCGGGGTGGACTTCACCGGCACGCCGTTCGAGAAGTGGGACCGGGCCGAGTGGGTCGAGCTGGCGCACCAGGTGCAGAACTGGTCGCTGAGCCAGTTCATGCACGGCGAGCAGGGCGCGCTCCTGTGCACCGCCAAGATCGTCGAGACGGTCCCGTGGATCGACGCCAAGTACTACGCCGCCACGCAGGTCATGGACGAGGCCCGTCACGTGGAGGTCTTCGCGCAGTACCTCGACACCAAGCTCGACGGGCACTACCCGATCAACGCCCACCTGAAGCTGCTGCTCGACGACATCATCAACGACAGCCGCTGGGACATGACCTACCTGGGCATGCAGATCATGGTCGAGGGCCTCGCGCTGGCCGCGTTCGGCATGGCCATGCAGACCACGCCCGATCCGCTCCTCAAGCAGCTGCTCCGCTACGTCATGAGCGACGAGGCCCGCCACGTGGCCTTCGGCGTGCTGTCGCTGCAGGAGTTCTACGCGGGGCTGACCGACGCCGAGCTGCTCGAGCGCCAGGAGTTCGCCTTCGAGGCGGCCGTGCGCATGCGGGACCGCTTCCTGCAGCAGGAGGTCTGGGACCGGATGGGCATCGACGTCCGCAAGGCGGTGAAGCTCTTCGACGTGCCGGAGGAGGTCAAGAACCAGGACCCCTTCCAGCAGCTCCTGTTCTCCAAGATCGTGCCGAACACCAAGAAGCTCGGTCTGCTCGACGCCAACGACGGCTGGCTGCGCAAGCGCTTCGACGTGCTCGGCGTGACCCAGTTCGAGGACTGGGCCGACACGGGCGAGGAGTACCTGGAGATGGACGCGGTCGCCCAGGACCGCGCCGCCGCTGCGTCGTAGGACGTCCGCCCGCTCCATGGTCGACCCGTCGGGGCTCGGGCTCTACGAACGCCGGCTCCGCCGGGCTGCGGTCGATCGCGTCGCCGGGGGCCCTGACGACGGGAGCTCGGGCGCGGACGAGGCGTCGCTCGAGGCGCTGTTCGCCCACGTCGCTCGGCGCCGGGTGGAGCGGTCGCGTCCGGGTGCGCGGTCGGCGGGGTCCGGCGTCGTCGCCGAGGCAGCCCGTCGACCGGACGGCGGTCGGCGGCTGCTCGAGGTCGAGGAGGTCGGACCGACGCTGCGCCTGCTGCGCGTCGAGCGCCCGCCCGGCTTCGAGTTCACGGCCGGGCAGTACGTCAAGGCCGGCGTGGCGGGCGTCGGGCGGTCCAGCTTCTCGATCGCCTCGTCGCCACACGACCCGTTCCTGGAGTTGTGCGTCGGCCTGCAGCCGGGCGGCAAGGTGAGCCCGGCGCTGTTCCGGCTCCGCCCCGGCGACGAGGTCGACCTGGTGCCGCGGGCCAAGGGCCGCTTCGTGCTCGACCCGGCCGCGGACCTGCACCTCATGGTGGCCACGAGCATCGGCATCGGACCGCTGCGCTCGATGCTGCGCGACTCGCTGCACCGGGGCCTGCCGGGGCGCTTCGTGGTGCTGCACGGCGCGAGCACGCCCGACCGGCTGCCGTACCGGACGGAGCTCGGCGAGATGTCGCGGCGGGAGCGGCGCGTCGAGTACCGGTCGACGGTCAGCGGCAGCACCGGCGGGCTGCGGGCCGGGCGCGTGGACCCGCTCGCGGAGCAGGTCGCCGCGGACCTGGATCCGGCGGCCAGCGTCGCGTACGTCTGCGGCCACCCCGGCATGGTCGACTCGGTGCGGGCGTCGCTGACGCGGCTCGGTCTCCGGGTCCGCTCCGAGAAGTTCGACTGACCCGCCCCGCGTTCTGTTCCACCGTTCCGACGCTGCAGCGTCGAAGTGGTGGAACGAAACGGGAGGAGGGCGTGGGCTGCGCCGCCGTCCTAGGGTGCCGGCGTGTCCGACCCCCGCACCCCGCCCAAGATCGCACCGCTCGCGGACGAGGACGCGACCGAGGCGCAGCTCGCCGCGCTGGAGCCCCTCGGCCCGATGGGCGAGCTCCACATCTTCCGCACGCTCGCCGTGCACCCCAAGCTGTTCCGCAGCTGGCTGCCGTTCGGCGGCCGGCTCCTGCAGGGCAGCACGCTGTCGCCGCGGTCCCGGGAGCTCGTGATCCTGCGCGCCGCGGCGCTGTGCGGGTCGGACTACGAGTGGGGCCAGCACGTGGGCATCGGTCGCGACGCCGGGTTGTCCGACGACGAGATCCTGGGGTGTGCGGTGCCGACCGAACCCGGCCGATGGACCGCCGAGGACCTGGCCGTGCTCACGGCGGCCGAGGAGCTGGTCGACGGCCACCGGATGTCCGACGCCACATGGGACGCGCTGGTCCGGCTGGGCTGGACCGACCAGCAGCTCATCGAGCTGACGATGCTGGCCGGGCACTACGCCATGCTCGCCGGCATGCTGCGCTCGGTGGGCGTGGAGGCCGAGGGTCCGCTGCCGACGATCGGGCACGTGCGGGTCGGGTCGTGAGCGGCGGGCGGCTGGCGGGCCGGACCGCGGTGGTCGTCGGTGCCGGCCAGACGCCCGGCGAGACCGTCGGCAACGGTCGTGCCGTCGCCGTCACCTTCGCCCGCGAGGGCGCAGCGCTGGTGCTGGTCGACCGCGACGCGGCGAGCCTGGCCGAGACGGCCCGGTTGGCCGCGTCCGCCGCGGCCGACGCCGGACACACGCTGGCCGACCCCGTCCAGGTGGTGGTCGACATCGCGTCGGACCGCGGCCCCGACACCCTGGTCGCAGCGGCGGTCGAGGCCCACGGCGGCTTCGACGTGCTGCACAACAACGTGGGGATCGGGGCCGGCGACGCGCCGCCGCACCGCCTCTCGGACGAGGCGTACGACCGGATCATGGACGTCAACCTGCGCGCCCTGTGGCGGACGTGCCGGGCCGCGGTGCCGGTGCTGCGGGAGCAGGAGCGCAGCGCGATCGTCAACGTGTCGTCGCTGGCCGCCGTCGCCGCGGCGACCACGCTGACCGCCTACAAGCTCTCCAAGGCCGGCGTGAACGCGCTGACGCAGAGCCTGGCGCTGTCCAACGCCCGCTACGGCGTGCGGGCCAACGCGATCATGCCGGGGTTCATCGACACGCCGATGGCGGTCGACGCCGCGGCGACGGCGCTGGACGTCGACCGCGCGGAGTACGCCGCCGGCCGCGCCGCGCTCGTGCCCCTCGGCCGGCAGGGGACCGCGTGGGACGTGGCCAACGCCGCGCTGTTCCTGGCCTCCGACGAGGCCGCGTTCGTCACCGGGGTGGTGCTGGCGGTCGACGGCGGCCAGGCCGCCCGCATCGGCTGAGCGCGGGCGCCACCGACCGGCTCTGTTCCCGGATCTGCACCCCGGAGGGTGCAGCTCCGGGAACGAAGCGGGCGGGGTGGTCAGACCGCCATGGCGGAGCGGACCTCGTCCAGCGCGCCCTCTCCGCCCTCGCCCCGGCCCGTGATGCGGCCCGACTCGAGCACGTAGTAGCGGTCGGTCGAGCGCAGCGCGAAGCCCACGTGCTGCTCGACGAGCAGCACGGTCAGGTCGCCGCGCTTGGTCAGGTCCACGATCACCTGCTCGATCTCGGCGACGACGTTGGGTTGGATGCCCTCGGTCGGCTCGTCCAGGATCAGCAGCCGCGGCTTGGTGAGGAGCGTCCGGGCGATCGCCAGCTGCTGGCGCTGGCCGCCCGACAGCAGGCCCGCACGCCGTCCGAGCAGGTCGGTGAGCGCGGGGAACGTGTCGAGCACCTCGTCGATCTCGGACTTCACGGTGGTGACCAGCTGCAGGTTCTCCAGCGTGGTCATCTGCGGGAAGCAGAGCTGGCCCTGCGGCACGTAGCCCAACCCGCGCTTCACGCGCTGGTTCGGCTTGGTGCGCGTGACGTCCTCGCCGTCGAGCAGCACCGTGCCGGACCTGACCGGCAGCAGCCCGACGGCGACCCGCAGCAGGGTGGTCTTGCCGGCGCCGTTGTGTCCCATCACCGCGGCGGCGCCGCCCTTGGGGATCGACACGCCCACGTCGAACAGGACCATCGTCCGCCCGTAGCCCGCGGTCACGTCGACCAGCTCGAGCATCGGATCAGCCATCTGCCGCCACCTCCGTCACGGTCCCCAGGTAGACCTCCTGCACCTTCGGGTCGGCCTGGATCTCGGCGACCGTGCCCTCCGCCAGCACCTTGCCGGCGTCCATGACCGTCACGAAGTCGGCGTAGCGCCGCATGAACTCCATGTCGTGCTCGATGACCACGATCGTCCGGTCGCCCTTGATCCGCTGGAGCAGGTCACCCGTCTCCTCGCGCTCCTCGGTGCTCATGCCGGCGACCGTCTCGTCCAGGAACATCACCTGCGCGTCCTGCACGAGCAGCATGCCGACCTCGAGCCACTGCTTCTGGCCGTGGGCCAGGATGCCGGCCGGGCGGTGGGCCAGGGCCGTGAGCCCGATCGTCTCGAGCGCCTCCTCGACCCGCTCGGACACCGTGCGCCGCGCCCGCAGCAGGCTCCGGGCGTTGCGGTGCACGCCGTCGGCGATGTCCAGGTTCTGCAGCACGCTCAGCTGCTCGAACACGGTCGCCGTCTGGAACGTGCGCCCGATGCCCAGTCGCACGATCTTGTGCGACTTCATGTCGAGCAGGTTGTGGTTGCGGAACATGGCCTCGCCGGTGCCGCGCACCAGTCCGGTCAGGGCGTCGACCAGGGTGGTCTTGCCGGCGCCGTTCGGCCCGATCAGGAAGTGCAGCCGCCCCTGGAGCAGGGTGACGTCCACGCCGCCGATCGCCTTGAAGCCGTCGAAGTCGACGACCAGGTCGCGCACCTCGAGGTAGTCCTCGCCCCTGAAGGAGACCGTCATGCCACCGCCTCCGCCTCGGCGTTCACCAGCTCGAGCTCGGTCGGCTGGGTCGGGTCGGTCGACCGGCGCTCCCAGAGGCCCTTGACCTTCGGCCACAGCGAGGCGATGCCGCCCGGCAGGAAGAGGATGACCACGATGAACAGCGCGCCCTGGAAGTACGTCCACTGCGTGGGGAACGACTCCGACAGCGCGGACTGCCCGTAGCCCACCGCGATCGCCCCGAGCGCCGGACCGAGCAGCGAGGCCCGGCCACCCAGTGCGACGCCGGCGATCATCATGATCGACGCCGCGGCGTCCACGTTGGACGGCGAGATGATGCCGGCGATCGGGGCGAACATCGCCCCGCCGACGCTGGCCATGACGGCCGCGACCACGAACGCCACGAGCTTGATGTTGGCGGGGTCGTAACCCAGGAACCGGATGCGCTCCTCGGCGTCGCGGGTGGCGACCAGCAGTTCGCCGAAGCGGCTGCGGTACAGCTGCCAGACGACGACCAGGAACAGGATCACCAGCCCGGCGGCGATCATGTAGAGCGTCTTCTTGGTGCCGGGGTCGTAGAGGTTCTGGCCGAAGAACGTGGTGAACGTGTTCAGGCCGTTGAAGCCGCCGGTCTGCTTGATCGTGGCGATCAGCAGCGTCGAGAAGGCCACCGCCAGCGCCTGGGTCAGGATCGCGAAGTACGCGCCCTTCACACGGCGCTTGAGGATGGCGTACCCGAGGATGAACGACACGACCGCCGGCAGGGCGACGATCGCGAAGATCGTGAACGGTCCGCTGCGGAACGGCTCCCACCAGCTCGGCATGGTCGCATCGCCGTAGAGGACCATGAAGTCGGGCACCTGGCCCGGGCCGGCGGCCTCGAGCTTCATGTGCATGGCCATGGCGTAGCCGCCGAGGCCGAAGAAGACGCCCTGGCCCATGACGAGCATGCCGCCACGACCCCAGGCCAGGCCGATGCCGATGGCCGCCATCGCCCAGGCGCAGTACTTGCCCAGGTTGCCCAGGCGGAACGGGGTGAGCGAACCCGGCGCCCACACCAGCAGGACCAGTGCCAGCACGGCGATGGCGATGAGCGGTCCGTAGGAGCGGAGCAGCCCGGCGGCGGTGGAGCGACGGGGGTCGCCGGGCGCCGCCGCGGCGGGGGTGTCGGGTGCGTCGGGGGCGTCCGAGGTCTCGGCGGTGGTCGTCGTCATGCGAGCGACCTCGTCCGGACGGTGAACAGGCCCTGCGGACGGATCTGCAGGAAGACCACGACCAGGGCGAAGGTGATGACCTGCGCCATCGACCCGCTGATCCAGTCGGTCAGGTAGGCGGTGACCACGCCGACCACCCATGCGGCGATCACCGTGCCCTTGAGCTGACCGACGCCGCCGGCGACGACCACCAGGAAGGCCGGGATGATGTAGGTGGTGCCGAGCGTGGGGTTGGTGCCCGAGATGAGGGCGATCGCCACGCCGCCCACGCCCGCCAGGCCGGAGCCCAGGAAGAACGTGATGCGGTCGACCTTGCGGGTGGACACCCCCATGGTCTCGGCGAGCTCACGGTTCTGCACCGTCGCCCGGATCTGGCGACCGAACGAGCTGTACTTGAGCACCCCGCTCAGCGCGCCCAGCGAGGCGAGGGCGAGCACGATCGTGAAGAGCTGGCGGTGCGGCCAGTCGTAGCCGAACACGGTGATGCTGCCCCGCAGCCACGTCGGCGGGCTGACCGGGTCGCCCTGGGCGCCGAAGATGTCCTTGGCGAGCTGCTGCAGGACCATGGCCACGCCGACGGTCACGAGCAGCGTGTCCAACGGTCGCTTGTACATCCATTGGATGACCGACACCTCGAGCAGCAGTCCGAGGAGGCCGGCGATGACGAAGGCGACCGGGATGGCGACCAGGATCGACAGGCCGGTGCTGGTGATCACCTGTTGGGTGAGGTAGGCGGCGTACGCGCCGGCCATCAGGAACTCGCCGTTCGCCATGTTGATCACGCCCATCTGGCCGAACGTGAGCGTCAGGCCGAGCGCGGCGAGCAGCAGGATGGCGCCGGTCGCGGTACCGGTGAGGAATGGGGTGGTGAGGACGTCCATGCTCCGCTTTCACTGGGTGCCGAGCACGTGGTGCGCTCGTCCGAACAGGTCGCCGCCGCCGCCCGGGGGTGGCCGGGGGGGGGCCCCCCCCCCCCCCCCCCCCCCCGGGGGGGGGGGCCGC
>JAEXGP010000340.1 GCA_023450775.1 Actinomycetes bacterium
GCGCACCACCGCGGTTCCCGCGATCGCCACCTGGTAGCCGGCGTAGCCGCTGCGGAGCGACGCCGACATGTCCCGGACGGCCCCGACGTCCGCGACGCGATCGCCGTCTCCCGCACGCACCCCTGCATCGTCGCGGTCGTCCACCCCACCCGGCACGGGAGGATTCTCACGGATCCGGCGCCCGTCGTCAGGCGCGACGTCCGGTGGTCGGGCTCACCCATCTCGGGGGCCTGCGCCTCCGAGGTGATGGGATGCCGGCCGCCGGGTAGACGTCACCTCGTGGCTCGAGGAGGTACGTCGCATGAGATCTGACGATGACCGTCGCCGTCTGGTGGCGTCGTACGCGGGAGCGGACTCCGCCCGGATGATGGCGGACCGCCTTCTGGACCACGGGGTCGCCGAGGAGGACGTGCTGGTCGACGCGCTGCACGACATCGCCGTCGTGGGGCGGGGGAAGCAGCGGCGCGAAGGGCGCAACGCGTCGGTCGGGTTGCCGCTGGCGATCGGCCGGACGGACGAGCACACCCTTTCGGGCTGGTTCTGGTCGGCCGTCGGCTTCGCGGTCGGCGCCATTCCCTTCTTCGTCTTCGGCCTGTTCATGCAGCTCGGCGAGCTGCCCCGGCTGGCGAGCGCAGCGATCGTCGGCGTCTGCGGAGGTCTCGGCGGGGCCGCCGTGGGCGTGATCTACGGACTGGCCCGCGGGCCCGAGCTCGCCGGCGAGGGACGGGACACGCCGATGACGTCGGTCCTGTCGGTGCCCGCCGATGCGTTGGGCGACGAGCCGGCGCTCATCGAGCTGCTCGGTTCGGGCCCGGTGGCCTCGATCTGGGCGGTTCGCGGCGAGCACTCCGTCCTGCAGGAGCAGCTCACGGCGCCGACGAGCGACCATCCCGGCGCCATCCCGGATCCGGCGCTGCCGGAGGCCACGGGACACGACGATGTGGCCGGGAACGAGACCGCTCGGGACGCCATCCGGAGCGAACGGACGCCGCGGCGGTCGTCCATCTGATGGCCCCGCGACTCCGGGTCGGCCTGGTCCTCGGAGGGGGTGGTGTGACCGGCCTGGCGTACCACGCCGGGGCCCTGAGCGCGCTCGAGATCGACCTGGGGTGGGACCCTCGTGACGCCGATGTCGTGGTCGGCACGTCGGCCGGTGCCATCGTCGCCGGGCTGCTGCGGCGGGGCGTCGCCGCCACCGACATGGCGGCCCGATCCGTGGGTGCTGAACCCGCGGTGTCGCCTGCGCACTTGAGCGAGTGCCTGCTCGCCCGCCCCGAGATGCCGCCGTTCCATCTCCGGCAGCTGCTGCGGATGCCCAGGTTGCCGGGCCCGGCGCTCGTGGCGGCGGGCCTCCGTCGTCCGCACCGGATCGACCCGGTCGCCACGTTCGTCGGGCTGCTCTCGGGAGGGGTCCTCGACGGCCCGACGCACCACAGGGAGCTCTGGGAGGCCCTGGACGGGGACTGGCCCGAGGTCGCCACGTGGATCTGCGCGGTCCGCCAGCACGACCTGCGCCGGGTGGTGTTCGGGCGGGACGGCGATCCCGACGGCGCCTTCGCCGACGCGGTGGCCGCCTCGTGCGCCGTGCCGGCCTACTTCGACCGCGTGCACGTCGGCGGCTCGGCGTACATCGACGGCGGCGTGCACTCGCCGACCAATGCGAGCGTCCTCGCGGCCGAGGACCTGGACCTGGTGATCGTGTCGTCGCCGATGTCGGGCCGTGCGCCCGGGATCGGGCTCGGGGCGTGGTCGCGACGCTACGCGAGCTCGAAGCTGCACCGCGAGGTCGAACGGCTCACGGCGTGCGGCATCCCCACGGTGGTGCTGGAGCCCGGCGCCGAGGTGATCGAGGTCCTGGGGTCCGACGTGATGGACGACAGCCGCATCCACCAGATCGTGGGCGCGGCATTGCTGGACGCGGGGAGTCAGCTCCGGGCGCCGGTCACCCGCACGCTCGTCGAAGGGCTCCGTCGGGGCTCGGACCACGTTCCCGGCCGCGCTGCCGCTCGTCGGATCACGACGAGTGCGACGTGATCCGACGAGCGGAGCGGACCGGGCCCGTTCAGACCGACTGGAGCACCCGCTCCACGGCCTCGGCGACCGCTGCGTCCTCGTCGTCCATGGCCGAGCGCAACCGGGCGAGCGACGAGCGTAGGACCCGCGACACGTAGGACTGGGACAGGCCGAGCATCTCGCCGATCTCCTGCTGCGAGCGCTCCTCGACGTACCGGAGGTGGAGCAGCTCGCGTTCGCGGCTGTCGAGCACCTCGATGGCCTCGAGCAGGTCCGCCCGGTGCTCCGAGGCGTCGAAGCCGGGCTCCCAGCTGACCATCTCGGTGTGCACCACCGTGCCGGGACCGTCGTCGCGCGGGGGCTCGAGCTCGGAGGAGGAGCGGGCACCGCCGGCCTCCAGGCCCTGCAGCACCTCGTCGATGCTCAGGTCGGCGCGGTCGGCGATCTCGCTGGGCTTGGGCGACCGGCCGAGCTCCAGGGTGAGCTCGTCACGGGCGCGGCAGACCCGCAGGAACTGCTCCTGCAGACCGCGCGGCGGACGCACCGTCCAGGTGCGGTCGCGCAGGTAGCGCTTGAGCTCACCGTCGATCGTCCGACCCGCGAAGGTGCGGAACGACGCCCCGCGGTCGGGCCGGTAGCGGTCCGCGGCGCGGACCACGGCGAGCAGTGCGACCTGTTGCAGGTCGTCGGCCAGGTGGGGCTGGGCCCGGGCGTAGCGCCGGACCGAGAACCCCACGACGTCGAGGTGGGCCTCGACCACCTGGTTGCGATAGCGACGCTCCCCAGTGCGCCGATAGGCCTCCAACAGGTCCTCGGTCTTCTCGGGATCCACGGTCATCGCCTCCTCAGGTTCCTCCATGGGGCCGACGGCCCCTCGGCAGCCGGGTGTACCCAGGGCTCCGGTTCCTAACCCCGATCCGCCGGAAAGGTTCGCGACCCCCCGGACAGGGGAGGGCCCGAGACCGCCTCCGATCCCCGTTCCACGGCCGGAGGCGCACCGCACGGCGTCCCCCGGGTGGGTGGTTCGACCCCCTGCGCCCGGGGCGCGGGCGGGCGAGGACGGTACGATCCTGGCGCACTCGGAGCGTCCGGCCATCGGCGAGCCGGAACTCCGGAGGCGTCGAACACGCTCGAAGGATCTGGAGTCGCCCGGTGGGGGAAGGTCTGGTCGTCACGACGGAGGAGATCGCGGACCTCGCGGTCGTCCGCGTCGACGGCGAGCTCGACCTCGCCACCGCCCCGGCCCTGGTCGAGGTGCTCGAACGGCTCGTCGAGCGTGACGACCGCCCGATCGTGATCGACCTGTCCGCGTGCGGCTTCGTGGATTCACGGGGCAGCCGGGCCCTCGCCCTCACCGCTCGCGACGCCGACGGACCGCAGATCGGCATCGTGTGCCCGCAGGAGAACCGCTCCGTTCGCCGGGTGCTCGAGCTGGTCGGGATCGCCGACCTGCTGAAGGTCCACGACAGCCTCGACGGGTTCCTGTCCGAGCGGCCTTGAGCACTCCACGACCCAACCCGGCTGCGGGCGACGAGGTCGACCCCGAGGAGCTGCTGCGCCGCTGCGAGACGGAGCCGATCCACACGCCGGGTGCGGTGCAGGCGCACGGGGTGCTGCTCGTCACCGACGCCGACGACGTCGTGACCGTGGTGAGCCGGGACCTGTCGCTCCTGGGGACGGAACCCCGACGTGCGCTCGGTCGACGGTTGGACGACGTCCTCGGGCCCGAGCTCGCCGCCGGCCGCGCCCGGTTCCCCACCGGCGAGCCCTTCAGTGCACCGGGACCCGCCGGTGCCGACCTCGACGTGGTCGCGAACCACGCGGGCGCGGGGCTCCTGGTCGAGCTCGAGGCGCCGTCCGAGGTCGACGTCCGGGAGCGGTCGGGCATCGTGGCCATGATCCGGCGGCTGCAGTCCGCGTCGTCCGTGGACGCGCTGCTCGCGACCGTCGTCGCCCAGGTGCGCGAGCTCACCGGGTTCGACCGGGTGATGGCCTACCGCTTCGACGACGAGTGGAACGGCACCGTCGTCGCCGAGGCCGCGGCGGAGGGCATCGGATCCTTCCTAGGCCTGCGCTACCCGGCATCCGACATCCCGCCGCAGGCCCGTGCGCTGTACCTGCGCAACCGCGTGCGGCTCATCCCCGACGTCGCGGCGCCGAGCGTGCCCCTGGTCGCGCTCCGCCCGTCGAACGACCCCCTCGACCTCAGCGACTCGACGCTGCGGGCCGTGTCGCCGGTGCACCTCGAATACCTGCGAAACATGGGCGTGCGGGCGTCGGGTTCGGCCGCGCTGGTCGTCGACGGACGGCTGTGGGGTCTGGTCGCGTGCCACCACTACGACGGCCCGCGGCGGCCGTCGCAGCGGCTCCGCTACCTGCTCGACGTCCTGTGCGGCACGGCCTCGGCCCTGCTCGGTGGTCTCGTCACGACCGCGGACGCGGTCGCGCAGGTCGAGCTCAACCGCCGCCTGGACGGCGTGTCGGCACCGTTGCTGGAGGCCGGCGCCGCGGCGGACCCGGTGGCCGCGCTCGACGCCGTCGCCGCCCTCGACCTCATCCGGGCGGACGGCCTGGCGGTGGTCGCCGACGGCAAGGTGGTGGCGACGGCGGGCCATCCGCCGAACGCCCCCTCCATGGAGCTGCTGCTGGCGCGTCTCGAGCGGACGGATACCCGGACGGTGGCCACCTCCGCGGTCGATGCCGAGCTCCCCGGCGTGATCGACCGCAGCGACGGGGACGACACGGCGGGGCTCGTCGCCGTGCGGTGGCGGGACGGCGGCACCGACTGGTTGCTCGCCTCCCGTCGGGAGCTCGTCCACTCCATCCGCTGGGGCGGCGATCCCGCACACAAGGCGGTGGTGCTGGAGCCCGATGGGGCCCGGCTCGGTCCCCGGTCGTCGTTCCAGGAGTACGTGCAGACGGTGCGGGGCACCTCCGCGCCGTGGAGCCGGCCGCAGGTCGAGGCGCTCGCCGAGCTCGGCCGGCGTCTGGGCGCGGCGGTGGCCCGCCAGGAGCGTCGTGACCGCTCCGTCGCGCTCGAGATGCAACGGGCCCTGCTGCTCGACGGCGTCCCGTCGGTGCCCGGTCTGGACGTGGGCGTCACCTACCGCCCCGCCGACGGCGGTGGACTGGGGGGCGACTGGTTCGACGTCCACTTCGGTCGTGAGGGCCACGTGGCGCTCGCGCTCGGCGACGTGGCGGGCCACGGCATGGAGGTGGCGGCCACCATGGCCCAGCTGCGCCATGCACTGCGGGCGTACATGCTCACCGAGCCGACGGTCGGCCTGGCCATGCAGCGGCTGAACGAGCTGTGCTGCGAGCTCCTGCCGCGCGACATGGCGACGGTGGTCGTCATCGACGTCGACCCGTCGAACGGGCGCGTCGAGCTGGTCAACGCGGGACACCTTCCGCCGGCGCTGGTCCCCGGGACCGGGCCGAGCGTGATGATCGAGGCGCCCCGGAACCCGGCGCTCGGCATCTCGCCCCGCGCCTCGTTCGAGCCGGCGGTGCTGCAGCTGGCGCCGGGCGACCGGCTGGTGACGTGCACCGACGGCCTGGTCGAGCGGCGCGGCGGGCCCGGGATCGACGAGCAGCTCGGGCGGCTGGTCGAGGCGGTGGGCGGGACGCCGACCGCGACCAGCCAGCAGCTCTGCGACGACCTGACCCGACGGTTCGGCTCGGACGCCATCGACGACCTCACCGTCCTGGCGGTGCGGCTCGAACCCGAGGCGGTGGACGGTCGATGACGCCCCGTGTCACGGGACGCCGGCCCCTCGCTGAGCGGCCCGCCCTCCGCTGAGGGGCCGTCTTCGATCAGGGATTGTCGTCGATCAGGGGCCGTCTTCGATCAGGGGCCGTCTTCGATCAGGGACTGTCTTGGATCAAGGACAGACGCCGCCGGCCGCCGCTCGCGCGGCAGGGCTCGCGAGGTGCAGCACCCCCGACAGCGAACGGGCGAAGTCCCGCTCGTCCGCGTCCATGCGGTCGATCTGCTCCACGGTGTCGGCGGCCCAGAGCGTGGCCACGTCCCCGGCACGACCCGGATCGAGCTCCATGGCGCCGCCGTCCCGGGTCAGGACCGACACCGTCGGGCCGGTCGTGTCCATGGTGTCGCGCCGGATCGTGCACCACAGCCACGCGATCTCCTCGGCGTCCGCGCCGATGACGTCGCGCACCTCGGCTCGGTCCGCCGGGTGCTCGACCGGGAAGTACTCCGTGCCGTACGCGGAGTGGAAGAGGCCGGCATCGCACAACGCGGGCCGCTCACCCCACTCGACGAGCACGCGCCGGGTGCCGAGCAGGTGGGACAGGAACGGCACGTGGGAGTCGTGGGTCATGTCCCCGAACCCGAGGCGGCGCAGCAGCGCCAGGCGTGCACCGGTCGGCGGTTGGACGTCCATGCCCCGACCCTACGACCGCCCGGGTCGGGGACGCGGGCCCGATCGACCGGCGGGTGGCGACATGCCCCGCGAGGTCGCAGCGGCTGTCGCAGTATCGTGCGCTTCGTGGATCGCGCCGTCCCGCCGTGGACGCTCGCGGTGGCGGCGATGCTGTCGGTGCAGCTCGGCTCCGCCCTCTCGGTCGACGTGATCGAGACCGTCGGGGCGGCCGGCACGGCGTGGCTCCGACTCACGTTCGGCGCTGTCGTGTTCCTGGCCGTCGCCCGCCCGCCGGTGCGGACGATCCGCCGTGCGGACGTCCCGCTGCTGGTCGCACTGGGCGTCACCACCGGGCTGGTCACGGTCATGTTCCTGGCGGCGATCGACCGCATCCCGCTCGGCACCGCCGTGGCGATCGAGTTCCTCGGCCCGCTGTCGGTGGCGGCGCTGCACAGCCACACGCGCCGGGCGTTCGCCTGGACGGTGGTCGCGCTCGTGGGCGTGGTGCTGCTCAACCAGCCCTGGCAGGGACGGGTCGACGCGCTCGGCGTCACGTTCGCCGCGCTCGCCGCCGTCGGGTGGGCCACCTACATCGTGCTGACCCAACGGGTGGGGGACCGCGTGAGCGGGATCGGCGGGTTGTCGATCACCGTGCCGATCGCCGCCGTGACCGCCGCGGTCGTCGGGGTGCCCCAGGCCGTCGGCCACCTGGACGCCGGAGTGCTGCTGGCCACCGCCGGGCTGGCGCTGCTGCTCCCGGTCCTGCCGTACACGCTCGAGCTGCTCGCGCTGCGGCGCATGACGCCCAACGCCTTCGGCACGCTCATGGCGCTCGAGCCGGCGTTCGGGCTCCTGCTGGGTCTGGTCGTGCTGCAGCAGCGACCGTCGACGCTGCAGCTCGTGGGGATCGCGCTGGTGGTCCTCGCCGGCGCCGCCGCTCAGCGCAGCGGGTTGCGGCACCGCGAGCCGTCGGACGGCGGTGCCGACGCCGGCGACGTGGTGGCGCCCTACCCCTGACCGTCGGTGCATCCGCGGCGCCGGCAGCGGCGCGGGCGTGGTGTCAGGCGACCAGGTCCTGCTGGTCGGGATGGCCCGACAGCCATTCGGCGACGTACCAGCAGGTGGGGCGGACCTTGGCCCCGCGTCGGCGAACATCCGCCATGGCGCCCTCCACGAGCACCGCCCCGAGTCCGCGGCCCCGCTCCGCCGGGTCGATCACGGTGTGCGGGAACTCGAGCACCAGCTCGTCACCCGCGAGCGGTCGGTAGTCCGCGAAGCCCAGCACGCGGCCGTCCTCCACGAGCTCGTAGCGCTGCTGGTCCGGTCGGTCGACCACCTCGGTGCCCATGCCCGCACGCTACCCAGCGCCTCGTCGAACCATTCGGCGCGACGACGGGAGCCGTCAGCCCTGCGCCGCCTGCTCCTTGGTCTCGTCAGCGGTGGGCCCGACCGAGTCGGCGGCCTCGGCGCCGCGCCGACCGAGCGGCTCGGGGCGGTCGACCGTCGAGTCCGCTGCCGTCTGGCGCTCCAGCTCGGCGTTGAGCTCGGCGCCGATGAGCACCGAGGCCGCCGTGAGCTGCAGCCAGAGCATGAGCACGACGATGCCGGCCAGCGAGCCGTACGTCTCGCCGAGGGACGAGAACCGATCCACGTAGACGGAGAAGAGGAGCGACGCCGCGATCCAGATGACGGTCGCGATCACCGCTCCCCAGGACAACCACTGGACGCGGGCCGGGTCGCGGTCCGGGGCGGTCCGGTACAGCACGCCGAGTGCGAGCGCGAACAGCACTGCCAGCAGCGGCCAGCGCAGCACGTTGAGCGTGGTCTGCGCCGCGTCGCCGAGGCCCGTGGAGTCCAGCAACGCCGGCAGGGCGGCGATCAGGCCGACGGCCACCACGACGCCCACCACGGCGGCCGCGGTGAGCAGCAGGCTCAGGAGCCGCAACCGGATCGCCCCACGGGTCTCGTCCTCGTCGTACGCGGCGTTGAGCGCCTCGATCAGGTGCTGCACGCCGCTGCTCGCGGACCACAACGCCAGCGCGATCGACACGATCAGCGCGACCGACAGGCCTGCGGACGAGCGGTCCACCAGGCCGTCCAGCTGCTCGGTCAACAGGTCCTGGGCCGAGGACGGCAGGCTGCTCGCCACGTCCGCGACCTGACGGCTGACGTCGGACGGATCCGCCACCAGGCCGTAGAGCGAGATCATCGCGATCAGCGCCGGCACCAGGGCGAGCAACGCGAAGAACGCGACGCCACCGGCGAGCAGCGACACCCGGTCCTGCTTGGACTCGACCTTCACCCGGGTGAGGACGTCCTTCCAGCCCTTGGCCGGGATGCGGTGCGGGGCGGAGGCGTGCCGACCGTGGGGGTCGGGGCGCCCGCGATCGGTCGCCGACGGGTTCACGGCGCTGGTCATTGCTCCGCCTGGTGCTCGAGGGACACGTGGACGAACTGCAGGAGGTCCGCCGCGCCGACCGCGGCGAACGCCGACAGGGCCAGCCTCGCCGGACCGGGCGTGAGCCGCAGGGCCGCGGTCCCGGCGCTCGCGATCCAGACGTCCAGGCAGAACGGGCAGCTGACCAGCTCGCCGATCGACCGGCGCCAGCCCCGGCCCACCGGGCGCACGTTGACCTCGCCGGGGCCGCCGTGCCCGACGAACTCGGCGAACGGGGCGCGCAGCGGCGACGTCACCGTCTGCTTGGAGAGGAGTCGGGACAGCTTGTAGGTGGCCAGCCCGACGAGCGCGACGTCGGACCACTGCGTCGCCGGGGCGGCGGCCTCGTCCGCCCGGCGACGGTGCACCGCGGTCGCCGTGGCTCCGGCGGCGAGCAGGTACACCGCAGCGACCGCGGCGTACCCCGCGAGCCGTTCGGGCTCGTGGGGGCCGAGGTCCTCGCTGGGCGTCTCCGGCGGCGTGTGCTGCTGTCGGTCCTGGGCGTGCACGGGCCGGGATCTACCCGGTGGCCCCCGGCGCAGACGGGGCGTGACGACGACCGGTCAGCCGCTCGGGTGGAACTCCGATGCCCGGTGCCGGAAGCTGTCGCCGTTCGGTTGCGCCGCGACCGGGACGCCCGATCCACCCGAGGGGGCTACGACAGGTAGCGGACGTCCATCGTGTGGATCGTGCCTTCGAAGGGGAACGGCGCGCGGTCGAAGTAGTCGAGCGACACCGGGCTGCCCAGGCAGGTGCCGACGTCCAGGCAGTCGTTGGCCGTGAACAGGAGCGGCGCGCTGACCGGCACCTGGCCGGTGGCGACGGTGGCGCCGTCGACCGACATCGTGATGTCGAGCGGGCCGCCCGGTCGAGGGTCCGCGTAGACGGTCTCGATCCCGATCGAGACCGTGCCGGTGGGGATCGGCTGATCGGTGCGGATCTTGGTCCGCATGAGGATGAAGAGGTTGTACTCGAAGCACAGGTGGCCGTCGTCCATGAAGCACGTCAGGCCGCCGCCGTTGCCGCCGAGCGCGTAGAGCACGCCGCTGGCGCGCTCGGGCACGTCGGCGGAGATGACGACCGAGTTGGCGCGGTTGCCGAGCGCCGGCGCGCAGAACTCGGGCATGCGGACGATGTCGCCGGTGAAGCTCCACTCGCGGTAGGGCGTCGAGATGCGCAGCTCGGGGTGGTACACGGGCACCCACAGCCCGCCGCCGACGGGGTAGACGCTGTTGCGGGCCGCTTCGATCGCGAACACCTCGCGGAGCTGCTCCAACTTCTCGGGGTGCTCGTCGGCCAGGTCGTGCGCCTGGGTCCAGTCCTCGTCCAGGTGGTAGAGCTCCCACGTGTCCTGGTCCGGCGTCCAGTCCTCGATGCCGGGCGGCTTGCCGGGCATCCACGGCGTTCTCGGCCCGAACGCGGAGGCCATCCACCCGTCGTGGTAGATCGCCCGGCTGCCCATGATCTCGAAGTACTGGGTGCGCAGCCGGCCCTCGGCGTCGCGGTCGTCGAAGGTGTAGGCGAAGCTCGTGCCGTCGAGCGGCTGCTGTGCCACCCCGCGGACCTCGAGGGGCGGCGTGATGCCGAGGATCTCGTAGATGGTGGGGACCAGGTCGTTGCAGTGGTGGAACTGCGTGCGGGGCACCGGGTCCGGTTCGATCCGGGACGGCCAGCGGATGACCATCGGGTTCCGCGTCCCGCCCAGGTGCGACGCCAGCAGCTTCATGCCCTTGTACGGCGTGCTGCCCGCCCAGGCCCAGCCGGCGTGGTACTGGTTGTCGGTCTTGGGTGAGCCCAGCACGTCCAGGCCGCCGAGCTCCTCGAGCGCCTTGATGTGCATGTCGACGGTGGTCGGGATGCCGTTCTGCGCGAGCAGCTCGCTGATCGTGCCGTTCTGACCCTCGCCCGACGAGCCGTTGTCACCCCAGATGTAGATGACCAGCGTGTCGTCGCCGTAGCCGAGGGCCTCGACCTCGTCGAGGAGCCGGCCGACCTGGACGTCCACGTGCTCGGCGTAGCCCGCGGCAACCTCCATCAGGCGGCGCTGGAACGGCTTCTCATCCTCGGGGAGGTCGTCCCAGGCCGGCAGGGTGGGATCGCGCTCCGTCAGCTGGGCGTCCTGTGGGATCCAGCCCTGGGCCTTGGCGCGCTCGAACACGCGCTCCCGGTAGGCGTCCCAACCGTCGTCGAACTTGCCGGCGTAGCGGTCCGCCCACTCCTTCATGATGTGGTGCGGCCCGTGGAGGCAGCCGCTCGCCCAGTACATGAAGAACGGCTTGTCGGCCTCGAACGCCTTGTGCTGATGCAGCCACCGGATGGCGTCGTCGGCCAGGTCCTCGCTGAGGTGGTAGCCCTCCTCGGGACGCTTGGGCGGCAGCACGCTGGTGGTGTTGCGCACCAGGTTGGGCTCCCACTGGGACGCCTCGCCGGCCAGGAAGCCGTAGAAGTACTCGAAGCCCTTCCCGGTCGGCCAGTTGTGGAACGGCCCGGCGGGCGTGGTCTCCTCGGCGGGCGTGTTGTGCCACTTGCCGAACGCCGCGGTCGAGTACCCGTAGTCGGTGAGCACCTCGGCGACCAGTGCGGTGCTGGTCGGGATGTGTCCCGAGTAGCCGTCCCAGTCGTTCGCCAGCTCGGCGATCTGGCCGTTGCCGATCCGGTGGTGGTTGCGCCCGGTCAGGAGCGACGCCCGCGTCGGCGAGCACATGGCGGTGGTGTGGAACCGGTTGTAGCTGATGCCGTGGTCACGCACGCGGGTCAGCGTGTCGGTGCGGACCTCACCGCCGAACGTGGACGGGAGACCCGGTCCGGCGTCGTCGATCAGCACCACCAGGATGTTCGGCGCATCGTCGGGGAGTCGCCGGGGCTGCACCCGTGCCTCGTAGGTCGACTCCTGCATGGTCCGTCCCGCGACGGAGGCCGACGGCGTGGGTGGGAACGGCAGGGCGTCCTGGCGGGGGAGCCGGGGGAACGGGGTCTCTGGGGTTGCGACGTCGCTCACGGTGTCCGATCGTGGCACGGACGCGTCCCCCGGGGCACCGAAACGCGCCGGGTGTGGTCAGACCGTGGGCCCGCAGCCGGCGAGCACGTCAGCTCGACAGCAGTCGGCGGAGGACGCGGCGCATGGCGACGGTCGTGGCATCCGCCCGGGTGTGGATGTCGGCCCGAGGATCGAGCGGGTGCGGATCGCGGGGGAGCAGCTCGAGCATCCAGCGGTCCTCCTCGCCGACCGCCTGCTGGAAGTCGATCGTGTCCTGCTCGGAGGTGCGGCCGTCCCGGATGTCGTCACGCCAGTTCACGGCGAACACGCGGGTCCGACCCGGACCGACCGGCTGGAGGAAGAAGCCGGCGGTGATCGTGGCGTCGTCGTCCAGGTAGGCGAGCCGCATGACGACCGAGAACGGCGCCGTGTAGCGCAGCACCATGTGTCGCCGGCCGACGCCAGGGCCGTGGAGCCGGAGCGTCCGGTGCTCGTAGGTGGTCTCGAAACCGGCCTCGCCGTCGACCACGCGGAGCCGGGGGATGGGGCCGGCGTCGGGATCGGCGAACGTGCCGCGGTGCAGCCACGGGATGTGGCCCAGGTCGAGGAAGTTCTCGGCCGCGGCCCCCGCCTGGACATCCCACACCTGTGGCGGCGAGTGCACGGCGACGAAGCGGTCGTCGTGGTCCTCCTCGACCACCGGCAGGTGGCCGATCGGGTCCTCCGGTGCGTACCACCAGAGCCCCAGCGCCCGCTCGAGCCGGGCGGGGTCCACCTCGATGCGGCTGCCGAGCAGCTCCACCGCCGCCGGGGCCGGCTCGGACGCACGGCCGACCGGGT
>JAEXGP010000381.1 GCA_023450775.1 Actinomycetes bacterium
CCCCGGACCCGCCCCCACCTACGGCGTTCCTGCGGCACCGGCCTACGGCACTCCTCCAGGCGGCGTGCCGCCGGTCGGCGCGCCCCCGGCCGGGTACCCGGGCGCCGAGCCGGCCCCGGCCAAGAAGGGCAAGGCCGGCCTCATCATCGGCCTCCTCGTCGTGCTGCTCCTCGTGGTCGGCGGCGTCGTCGCCTTCCTGGTGGCCGGACGGAACTCCGGGTCGGACCTGACCGCCACCATCGACACCTGCAGCATCGAAGCCGACGGCACCCTGACCGCGGCCGGGAAGCTGCGCAACGAGAGCGGCTCGGACAGCTCGGTGAAGCTGACCGTCGAGTTCCGCAACTCGGACGGCAACGCCGTGGTGGACAGCGGGACCGCGGACGTGCAGGCCCCGGGCGACGGCTCGACCGACTGGGACGTCAGCGGCTCTGCGCCCGACGACGTCCAGCGCGTGACCTGCGTGGTCACCAAGGTCGCCGACTGAGCCGACCGCAGGTCCCACCGAGCGGTCCCACCCACCTCGCCGGACGCCCGCGCATCTGACGACCCGTCAGATGCGCGGGTACCGTCTGGCGGCATGAACCTCGATCTGACCGAGGAGGAGCAGGCGTTCCGCGAGGAGGCCCGCACCTGGCTCCGCGACCACCTCCCCACGGAGGAGCGGCCGCCCGAGGGCCAGGAGATGCGCGCGTTCGACCTGGCCTGGCAGCGCACGCTCTACGACGGCGGCTGGGCCGGCATCAGCTGGCCGAAGGAGTTCGGCGGCCGCGGCCTCAGCGACATCCAGCAGATGATCTGGTACGAGGAGTTCGCCCGGGCGAACCCCCCGTTCACGCTGAACAACTCCTGCACGTTCGTCGGCAACAACCACGGAGGGCCGACGATCATCGTCAACGGCACCGACGAGCAGAAGGCCGAGTACCTCCCGCCGATCCTCAAGGGTGAGGTCGTGTGGTGCCAGGGCTTCTCCGAGCCGGGCGCCGGCAGCGACCTGGGCAGCCTCACGACCAAGGCGGTCGTCGACGGCGACGACCTGGTCGTCACCGGTCAGAAGACGTGGACGAGCTACGCCCACGTCGCCGACCTCCAGGAGCTCCTGGTCCGCACCGACCCCGAGGCCCCCAAGCACAAGGGCATCAGCTGGGTCGTGTGCGACATGCGCAGCCCCGGCATCGAGATCCGCGAGATCAAGACCATGAGCCACGTCACCGACTTCTGCGAGGTCTTCTACGACGAGGTGCGCATCCCGCTGTCGAACGTGGTCGGCGGGCTCAACAACGGCTGGCGGACCGCCATGTCCACGCTGAGCTTCGAGCGGGGCACGGCGTTCATGGCCGACCAGGTGGAGCTCGCCTCCACCGTCGAGCGGCTGATCCGTGAGGCCCGCGAGCGCGTCGACGCCCGCGGCCGGGCCCTCATCCAGGACGAGGAGATCGCCCGACGCCTGGCCACGGCCCGCGCCGAGGTCGACGCCCTCAAGGCCATGACCATCGCCGGCATCAGCCGCACCGCCCGCACCGGCATGCCCGGGGCGGAGGGTTCGATGATCCGCTTCTTCCACGGCGAGCTGCACCAGCGGGTGTACCAGCTCTCGCTCGAGATCATCGGGCCGGACGCCCTGCGCCTCACCCCCGTCGACGGCGACGTGTGGACCGGGCCCTACCTGCAGAGCTTCGCCTACACGATCGGCGGCGGCACGACGGACATCCAGCGCAACATCGTCGGAGAAAGGGTTCTGGGCCTCCCGCGGGCCTGATCGCACCATGGACCTGCTACCCACACCGGAACAGGAAGAGATCGTCTCGACGGTCCGCGCCCAGCTCGACAAGCAGTTCGAGCTGAACGCGCTGGCCGCCCACGACGGCGACGACCAGGTTGTCGAGCGCGAGCTGTGGCGCCGCTGCGCCGAGCTCGGTTGGTTCGGCCTCGGCCTGGAGGAGGAGCTCGGCGGCGTCGGCTACTCGCTCGTCGAGGAGGCGCTGCTCTTCGCCGAGCTGGGCGCGCACGCCACGCCCGGTCCGTTCCTGGCCACCGTGCTCGGCGCGCGCCTGGCCGCCACCGCCGGCGAGGCGGACCTCGCAGCCGGCATCCTCGGCGGCGAGCTCGTGATCGCACTCGCCGAGGCCGAGGCCGCCGACGCGACAGTGGGCGCCACGGTGTCCGGCCGCTTCCGGGTGACCGACCACGGCGGCGCCGACCTGTTCCTGGTCGCCGGCACCGATCCCGCCGCCGGCATGGCGATCGTCGACGCGGTGCCCGCGTCGGCCGAGCCGTCGCTCGACCTGCTGGTCCCGCTCGGCGTGGTCGAGCTGGACGGCGTGACGGCCCGGGCGTCGGTCGCGGACAGCGCCGACCTGGCGCTGCGGGCCACGGTGCTGCTGGCGTCCGAGCTGGCCGGCAACGCCGCCGCGACCGCCGCGCAGTCCACCGAGTACGCCAAGGACCGCGAGCAGTTCGGACGTCCGATCGGTTCGTTCCAGGCGGTGAAGCACCGCTGCGCCGACATGGCGGTGCGGGCCGAGGCGGCCACGTCGCTCGCCCGTTACGCGTCGCTGGCGGTCGCCGACGGCCGTGCCGACGGCGCCTTCCACGCCAACGCCGCGTGGGCGGTCGCATCGAACGCGGCGCTCACCAACGCCCACACCAACGTGCAGAACCACGGCGGCATCGGCTTCACGTGGGAGCACACGGCGCACCGGTTCGTGACCCGCGCGCAGTTCCTGGTCCGCACGCTCGGCGACCGCGGCGCCCACCTGGCCGCACTGCTCGACGAGCCGGCCCCCGCCTGACCGCTCGCTCGTCCGCCCGCTCTGTGATGCCGAGGACCGGGTTTTCCCGGTCGCCAGCATCACAGAGCACGGGGGCAGGCCGGAACGAGCAGGGCGGCGTGCGTAGGGTGACGCCGTGACCGACGACGTGCTCAGCCGATCGGCCCAGGTGATCGCCGGCGAGCTCGATCCCGGTGAGTTCGGCTCGATCGGTCTGAACGACGCACCCGAGCTCCACGAGCTCGACGACGGGCTGGCGTTCGTCGCTGCGTTCTCCAACGTCGCGGCGTTCACGTCGACCGACGGCTCGGGCGGCGGCTCGGGCCGGGACGACCTGCTGCTCGTCGACGTCAGCAGCGCGTTCCACGGCCGGCAGGTCCACGAGCTGATCCGGTCCTGGACCGCCGCGCCGCTGCGCACCGCGGTCTACACGCACGGCCACGTCGACCACGTGGGCGGGATCCGGTGGTTCGAGGAGGAGGCCGCCGCCGGCGACGGACCGCCTCCCCAGGTCGTGGCCCACGAGCGCGTGGCGGACCGCTTCGACCGCTACCGCATGACCGAGGGCTACAACGGCGTGATCAACCAGCGGCAGTTCCGGCTGGCCGCGCCGTTCTTCCCCACCGACTTCCGGTACCCCGACCGGACGTACCGGGACCGCACCGAGGTGGCCGTCGGCCACTCGAGCATCGAGCTGCACCACGCCCGGGGCGAGACCGACGACCACACGTGGGCGTGGGAGCCCGAGCGACGGGTGCTGTGCGCCGGCGACATGTTCATCTGGGTGTCGCCCAACTGCGGGAACCCCCAGAAGGTGCAGCGCTACCCGCTGGAGTGGGCGGCCGGGCTGCGACGCATGGCCGGGCTCGGGGCGGAGCTCCTGCTCCCCGGCCACGGGCCGGCCATCGGTGGTGCGGCCGACATCGAGCGGGTGCTCACGACGGCGGCGGAGTACCTGGAGTCGATCGCGTCGCAGGCGCTCGAGCTGATGAACCAGGGCGCCCGCCTGGACGAGATCGTCCACTCGGTCACGGTGCCCGCCGAGCTCGCGACGCTGCCGTGGCTGCGGCCGATCTACGACGAACCCGAGTTCGTGGTCCACAACCTGTGGCGGCTGTACGGCGGCTGGTACGACGGCAACCCGGCACGGTTGAAGCCGGCCCCCGACGCCGCGGTGGCCGCCGAGCTGGCGGCGCTCGCGGGCGGTGCCGACGTGCTGGCGGACCGGGCGTCGGAGCTGGCGGCCCACGGCGACCTGCGGTTGGCCGGCCACCTGGCCGAGCTGGCGGCACAGGCCGCGCCCGACGACGCCGGCGTGCACCGGGTGCGCGCCGAGGTGTTCGGGGCGCGGGCGCGACACGAGGCATCGCTCATGGCGAGCGGCATCTTCCTGTGGGCCGCGCACGAGTCGGAGCGACGAGCGGCGGATCCGTCCGGGTCCGCCGAGGACGAGTAGGGGGCGCAGGTGACGGTGCTGGACCGGTTCAGGGTCGACGGGAAGGTGGCGCTGGTGACGGGCGCCGGCCGCGGCATCGGCCGCGCCAGCGCGCTCGCGCTGGCCGAGGGCGGCGCGGACGTCGTGGTGGCGGCCCGGACGCTCGAGCAGGTCGAGGAGGTCGCGGCCGAGGCCCGGTCGTTCGGCGTGCGCGCCGAGGCGGTCGCGTTCGACGTGATGGAGCTCGAACGCCTGGGCGAGCTCGTCTCGGTGGCCACGGACCGGCTCGGCGGGCTGGACCTGCTGGTCAACAACGCCGGCGGCTCGTTCCCCAAGCCGCTGCTCGACACGAGCGTGGCGAGCTTCGAGCGGGCCTTCCGCTTCAACGTCACGACCGCGCTGGAGCTGACCAAGCAGTCGGTCCCGGCCATGCTCGCCCGCGGCGGCGGCTCGGTCGTGAACATCTCCTCGGCCATCGGCCGGCTGACCGACCGGGGGTTCGCCGCATACGGCACCGCCAAGGGCGCGCTGAGCCACCTGACCCGCCTGATGGCGTGCGACCTGGCACCGCACATCCGCGTCAACGGCATCGCCACGGGGTCCATCGCCACCTCCGCGCTCGACACGGTCCTGACCGACGACGGGCTCCGGACCGCCATGGAGCAGGCCACCCCGCTGCGGCGCCTGGGCGATCCGGA
>JAEXGP010000382.1 GCA_023450775.1 Actinomycetes bacterium
CGCCGACTGACCCGCCCCGTCCCGTTGCGCGATGAACGGCCCATGGGCCGCACATCGCGCAACAGAACGGGCTAGAGAGATCGAGAGAGACGAGGACAGATGGGGAAGTTCGACGGCAAGGTGAGCATCGTCACCGGGTCGGCCGGGGGGATCGGCGAGGCGTACGCCCGCCGGCTGGCGTCCGAGGGGGCGTCGGTGGTGATCGCCGACATCGACGGTGAGCGGGCGGCCAAGGTGGCGGCCGACATCGCCGCGACCGGTGCCGGCGCGCTCGACCTCCGGGTCGACGTCAGCGACCCGGACTCCACCCGGGCCATGGCGGCCGACACGATGGAGGCCTTCGGGCGCATCGACCACCTGGTCAACAACGCGGCGATCTTCGGCGGCATGGAGATCGATCTCCTGCTGACCGTCGACTGGGACTACTACCGCCGCTTCATGTCGGTGAACATGGACGGCGCGCTGCTGTGCATCCGGGCGGTGTGGGAGCACATGGCCGCCGGGGGCGGGGGCGCGATCGTCAACCAGTCGTCGACCGCGGCGTGGATGTACGCCAACTACTACGGGCTGGCCAAGGCCGGCGTGAACGGCCTGACCATCCAGCTCGCCCACGAGCTCGGCGGCTCCAACATCCGGATCAACGCGATCGCCCCGGGCCCGACCGACACCGACGCCGCCCGGACCGTGGTGCCCGGCTCGATCGTGGATGACATCGTCAAGGGCCTGGCGCTCAAGCGGCAGGGCACGCCCGAGGACATGGCAGGGATGCTGAGCTTCCTGCTGTCCGACGACGCCAGCTGGATCACCGGCCAGATCTTCAACGTCGACGGTGGGCAAGTGGTTCGGGCATGAGCGGCAGCATCGGCTTCATCGGGCTCGGCAACATCGGGGGGCCCATGGCCCTGCGGCTTCTGGACGAGCCGGACCAGCTCGTGGTCATGGACGTGTCGGCCGAGGCGACCGCGCCGTTCGCCGAGGCGGGCGCCACGGTGGCGGCCACGCCGGCCGAGCTGGCCCGCACCGCCCGCGTCATCGGCATCGTCGTGCAGAACGAGCAGCAGGTCCGCGACGTGCTGGGCGGCCCCGACGGCATCCTGTCGACCGCCGCGCCGGGCACGGTCGTGGCCGTGCACTCCACGATCAGCGCCGAGGGCGCGGTCGCGCTCGCGGAGCTGGGTGCGGCGTCCGGCGTCGAGGTCGTGGACGCGCCGATCAGCGGCGGCGCGATGGGTGCGCACGACGGTTCGCTGGCCGTGATGGTCGGCGGCTCCGCCGAGGCGGTCGAGCGGGCCCGTCCGCTGCTCGACCGCTACGCGGCCATGGTCGTGCACACGGGTCCCACCGGTTCGGCCACCCACATGAAGATCGCCCGCAACCTGATCACGTTCGCCAGCTACGCGGCGGCGGGCGAGGCGTTGCGCCTGGCAGACGCGGCGGGGCTCGACGTGTTCCAGCTCGGCGAGATCGTCCGCCACTCCGACGGGATCACCGGCGGGCCCGGGGCGTTCATGGTGCGGCGCGAGGCGGGCCTGATGTCCGACGACGACGGGCTCCGGCCGATGTTCGGCCACACGCTGGCGCTGGGCTCCAAGGACCTCGAGCTCGCGTCCGAGATGGGCCGGTCGCTCGACGTGCCCACGCCATTCGCCGAGCTGGCGCTCGGGAACCTGGCCTCCACGCTCGGGCTCGAGCCGTACCCGGAGAGCTGAGTGCGGCTCCTGGAGGACCTCTCGCACGACGAGCTCGCCGTGCTGGTCCGCGAGTACCTGCTCGCCGGTCAGCTCATGGACCGGGCGGGCATGCCGCACCTGATCAGCGCCTACGGACGCGACGAGATGGCGGCGATCGCGATCGACGAGTGGATGGGTGCGAGCCCGATCTACTCCATGCGCATGCAGCGCCTCCTCGACTTCGCGGACGGCGACGTGCCCACGATCTTCAAGGGCATGCAGTTCGACATCGGGGCGCCGCCCGAGTTCATGGACTTCCGCTACAAGGTGCTCGACGCCACGCACGGCGAGTTCTGGCTGGACCACTGCGGCGCGCTCATGGACGTGGAGCCCATGGGCGACGACTACGTCCGGGCGATGTGCCACGCGATCGAGGACCCCACGTTCGACGCGACTGCGATCGCCACCAACCGCCGGGCCCAGGTCCGCCCGATCCACCGACCGCCCCGCGTGCCGGCGGACCGGCATCCGCACTGCCACTGGACGGTCGTGATCGACGACTCGCACCCCGAGCTGCCGATGCCCGAGCCCATGACCCACGTCGAGCGCACGCTGCTCGCGTCGATCGAGCTCCCGCCGCTCGGCGACGGCGCCACCGACGCCGAGCTCGCCGACGGCTGGAACGACTACCGGGCGACGGTGGACCCCGACCTGCAGACCGAGCAGTTCTCGACCGCCGCACTGCGTGCGCTGGCCGAGGAGATCTGCGTCCAGCAGCACCTGCTGGTCACCTCGTTCTGCTTCGCGATCGAGCGACGGCACGGCACCGAGGACGCGGTGTCGGTCGTGGAGCGGCAGTTCACCGGCATCGCCGGCCTCACGTCCGAGCGCCTGCGCAACGCGCTCGGCCTGGGCAGCGATCCCGCGGACGGGCCGGTGCGGGCCTCGCTCGACGAGGTGGCGACCGTGCTGGAGCTGCACCCGGCGTTCCGGCCCCGGGCCTACGTCGACTGGCGGGTCCGGGCCGAGGACGACCGCCTGCTGCTCGAGCTCGGCGACTGCCCGGCACTGCACGAGCGGGGCTTCGAGACGTGGATCAGCCGCCTGGCCGACGGCCACGACGGCGGGCTGGTCTCCGCGGTCCAGGGCGTCACGCGGTACGGCCGCGTCGAGCGGACCGGTTCGACGACGTGGACGGTGTCGCTGGCGGACGAGCCGGCCGACGAGCCCTCCGAGGTGGCGCTCACCCGCTTCAGCACGGGCGCCGACTTCACGTTCAGGGCCACGCCGGTCACCCTGGCGGCCCGCCGGGGGTAGGTCCTTGCGGCGCCGGAGCAGGAAATCTCCGGCGAGGATGTCGAGAACCGGGCGCCGGCTCCGTCCAAGGGGTGCAGCTGGCCGACGGGGCCGGCGTCACACGAGGAGACCCACATGGCCAAGTACCTGTTCCTGAAGCACTACCGCGGCGCCCCGGCGGCGGTGAACGACGTCCCGATGGACCGCTGGACCCCCGAGGAGGTCGAGGCCCACATCGGGTTCATGAACGACTTCGCCGCCAGGTTGGAGTCCACCGGCGAGTTCGTGGACGGCCAGGCCCTCTCGCCCGACGGCGTCTGGGTGCGCTCCGACGGCGAGGGGCGGCCGCCGGTGACCGACGGCCCGTTCGCCGAGACCAAGGACCTCATCGCCGGGTGGATGGTCGTCGACGTGGACAGCTACGACCGGGCGATCGAGCTCGCGGGCGAGCTGTCCTCGGCCCCGGGCGCGGGCGGTGAGCCGATCCACGAGTGGCTCGAGGTCCGGCCGTTCCTGACGGCGCCGCCCACCGTCGCCGACTGAGCGTGGACCCCGTCGAGCTCCGGGAGCTCGTCCCCCAGGTCCTGGGCGTCCTCGTCCGTCGTGGAGCCGACTTCGCGACGGCCGAGGATGCCGTCCAGGAGGCGCTCGTCCGAGCGCTGGCGGTTTGGCCGGACCGGCCGCCGGCGGAGCCCAGGGCATGGCTGATCACCGTGGCGTGGCGGGCGTTCCTGGACATGGCGAGGTCGGACTCGTCCCGCCGTGAGCGTGAGCTGCGCTCCGACGCGGTGCCGCCCCCCGATGCGGGGCCGCCGCTCGACGGCGTGCCCGACCGCGACGACTCGCTGCAGCTCTACTTCCTGTGCGCCCACCCGGACCTCAGCCCGTCGTCCGCGGTCGCCCTCACGCTCCGCGCCGTGGGCGGCCTGACCACGCGCCAGATCGCCGAGGCGTACCTGGTGCCGGAGGCGACGATGGGGCAGCGGATCAGTCGGGCCAAGCGGACGGTCGCCCAGGCGGGGCTCTCCGGCCCCGGCGACGTCGCCACGGTCATGCGGGTGCTCTACCTGGTGTTCAACGAGGGCTACTCCGGCGACGTGGACCTGGCGGCCGAGGCGATCCGGCTGACCCGGCAGCTGGCGGCGCTGTCGGACGCGCCCGAGGTCCACGGCCTGCTCGCGCTCATGCTGCTGCACCACGCCCGGCGTCCCAGCCGGATCCGGCCCGACGGCTCGATCGTGGTCCTCGCCGAACAGGACCGGTCGCTGTGGGACACCGAGCTGATCGCCGAGGGCGTGGCGGTGCTGCAACGGGCGCTCGCCCGCGACCGTCCTGGCGAGTACCAGGCCCAGGCCGCGATCGCCGCGCTGCACGCCGATGCGCCGCGGGTCGAGGAGACCGACTGGGTCCAGATCGTGGAGTGGTACGACGAGCTGCTGCGCTTCACCGACACGCCGGTCGTGCGACTGAACCGGGCCGTGGCGGTCGGCGAGGCGGACGGCGCCCCGCCCGGACTCGCTGCGCTGGCCGAGGTGGACGAGGGCGTGCCGCGCCGCACCGCGGTCGCCGCGCACCTGCACGAGCGCAACGGCGACCTGGAGCTCGCGGCCCGCCTCTACGCCGCGGCGGCGCTCGACGCCACGAACCAGGCGGAGCGCGACCACCAGGTGCGGCAGGCTGCACGTCTCCACCAGCAGCTGCGGTCGCGCGGCTGAGACCCGGGAGGTCATCCATGGCGCAGCACCCGACCGGCAGCGACGACCTGGCTGGCAGTGCCGTCGAGCCCGGGGCGGGCCCGGGACGCGACTGGCTGGCCGTGGCCATGGGCGGGTTCCGGGCCGCTTCGGGCGTGTCGTTCCTGGTGGCGCCGCACACCGCCAACCGGTGGTGGGGCGACGACGCGGCGCCCGACACGACCGCCAGCCTGCTGCTGCGGTCGATGGGCTACCGCGACGCGCTCGTGGGCGGGATGTTGGCCTGGCACGGCTGGCGGGGATCCGGCGCCACGGGCTGGTACCTGGCCTCCGCCGGTGCGGACGCGTCCGATCTGCTCGGCGGCGTGGCGAACCACCACCGCATGACCGAGCGTCAGGTGGCGATCGGGCTGCGGAGCGCGGCGTTCGGCATCGGCGCCGGGCTCGCGGGGGCGGCGTACAGCCGCTGGCGCGAGCGCCGCTGAGCCCGGACCGGGT
>JAEXGP010000394.1 GCA_023450775.1 Actinomycetes bacterium
CCCCGGTCCGCGAACGCGTCGACGAAGCGGTTGAAGCGCTCGACGATGTCGGCCTCGAGCTCGTCCATCCGTCGCGGGGCGAACAGCGGGTCGAGGATGCGGCGGTAGGTGCGGTGCCTGGGTGGATCCACGCTGAGGGGGATCAGCGGACGCACGTTGCCCAGGTCGAGGAAGCCCTCGGAGCTGAACGTGTCGGTGTCGCGCAGCGCCACGTCGACGGCGTCCCGGCCGGCCACCACTGCCATGCCCTCGACCGGGCACGCCACCGGCGCGCGTTCGACGACCTCGCGGTACTTCGGCTGCGGGTCGGTGAGGTCGTAGAGCTGCCCGAGCACGTCGTACTGCTCCGCCGTGGTGGTGGCGCTGTCCTTGATCGCGCCGGCGTTGACCTCGTCGTCGTTGGCCTGGTCCATTCGGATCCTCCGGGCGCCCTCTTTGAGGGTACTCAATTCGGCGGTCGACTCCCGCGCGCGACCAGCCGGAGCCACCGCCGTCGGGCCGTCGACCTGCCCATCAGGACGACGGCCCACCGGTCGGCTAGCCGGAGAACAGGTCGCTCGCGTCCACCGGCTCGAGGTTCTCGATGCCCCCGTCGGCGGTGAGGGTGCCCATCTGGAACCCTGCCGAGCAGACGTTCGGAAGGATCGGGATGGCCTTCCCGTCACAGGTGAAGGTCTGGCCCCCGCCGAGGAAGAGCGGCACGTCCTTGGCGGCCTTCATCTGTGAGAGCACGGAGGCCGCCGTGACGTCGCCGCTGAGGTCCTTCATGGCACGGACCAGGTTCAGCACCGTGCCCACGCCGGCGGCCACGCCCGAGCTCACGACCGGATCGGGATCGATGCCCTCACCGGAGGCGTAGCGGTCGAGGAGCGCCGAGTAGATGTCGGCGTCCTGGCCCTGGTTCGCCGTGATCGTGGCGATCCACGAGCCGGCGAGCACGTCGCCGAGCGACTCGATGACCGTCTTGTCCACGCACGGGGCGATGACGTACTTGGTCTGGTCGAGCGCGAGCGTCTGGTACGCCTGCAGGAACGAGGTGCAGAAGGTGACGTCCCCGGTGACGCCGATCGCGTCGGCGCCGCCGTCGACCGCGGACTGCACCTGCGGCGTCAGGTCGGGCGTCCCCGGCGGCGCGGCGACCACCTCGTACTCCACGTCGGCGTTCTTGAACACCATGCCGCCGAGCGTCTCTGCCGCCTGGGTGGCGGAGGGGACGTCGATGGTGACCATGGCGAACTTCTTCACCTTCTGCTGCTGGGAGTGCTTGGCGAACGCGCCCAGCGTGCCCGGGTAGCCACCGGTCAGCGCGAAGGCGTTCGGCGCCGTGAGCTCCTCGGGCGAATTGCCCGAGCCGGTCACGTAGGCGATGCCGGCACCGGTGATGATCGGCGCCTGGGCGGCACCGAAGCCGGTGAACGGCAGCGTCACCGCGACCACGCCCTTGTCCACCATCTGGTTGGCGCAGTCCTGGCCGCCGGCCGGCGAGGCCTGGTTCCCGCACACGAACAGCTCGATCGGACGCCCGCCGATCCCGCCGAGGTACTCGTTGGCGTACTCGACCGCGATCTTGGCCCCCTGCTCGGTGAGCTCCGACTGGGAGCCGATCGCCTCCGAACCGCCCTCGGTGATGATGCCGATCGTCACCGGTTCACCCGTGGCCTCCTTCGGCGTCCCGAGCACCTCGGCGGCCGCGGCCGTCGTGCTGCTCTTGTCGGAGTCGGCGTCCTTGTCGCCGTCGTCGGAACACGCCCCCACGAGCAGCGCCATGGCCGCGAGGCCACACACCACCCTCCACCTCGTGCACGTCCGCATCCGCGGTCCCCCTGTCGTCGTTGGTCGCTTGCAGGTCACGTCGCGGGGCGACGTCGGATCACGTCACCGAGCCACCGAACGCACGCCGGGCGCGCCCCGGTGCCGTCAGCGGTCGACCGAGGCCGGAGTCGTCACGCAGCACCGGAACCCCCCTGGTCAGTGCCATCATCCTGCGCCCGACCCTAAATGGGGATCCTGTATTCGGTCAACCTTTCAGGACACTCTTCGCCACGCGCCCGTCCCGTGGCACCCGTGCCGTGCGCTCCCGATCCGGTCGGTCAGACGTGGAGGACCGGGCGTCCGCCCCACTCGGCCACGCACTCCGCCTCGACGGGCCTGGAGAAGAGGTAGCCCTGGAGCGACGTGCAACCGATCTCGCGGAGCTGCTCGGCCTGCTCCACCGTCTCGACGCCCTCGGCGACCGTGGGCACGTCCAGCTGGCGGGCGAGCTGGACGATCATCTCGACCAGCACGCGGTTCTCGTCGTCCTCGAGGCCCTGCACGAAGCTGCCGTCGATCTTGATCTCGTCGACGGGCAGTGCCCGCAGGTGTGCGACGCTCGTGTAGCCGGTGCCGAAGTCGTCGATCACGACGCGGACGCCGAGCGCCTGGAGCTGGGCCAGGTGGACGGCCACCAGGTCGAGGTCCTCCACGATCGCGGTCTCGGTCACCTCGAGTCGCAGCCGGGACGCGTCGATCCCCGACGCCAGGAGCGCGTCGCCCACCCGCTCGACGAACGTGCGGTCGAGCAGGCTCCGTCCGGAGACGTTGACCGACATGCCGATCGCGCCGATCGAGGCGTCGTCGGTCCAGTCACGCAGGTGTCGCAGTGCCCGCTCGAGCACCCACTGGTCCACGTCGAGGATCAGATCCGAGCGCTCGGCGATCGGGATGAACTCGTCGGGTGCGATCGTCCCGCCGTGAGCGGTGCTCCACCGGAGCAGCGCCTCCACGCCACGGAGCGTGTAGTCGGACGACAGGACGATGGGCTGGAAGACGAGCCGGAGCTCGGCGGACTCAGGGTGGAGCGCCGTCCTGAGCGCCTCTTCCACCTCTCGCTGGTGGATGAGACGCTGGTGCAGCGCCTCGTCGTAGATCGCGATGTCCTCGTTCGGGTCCAGCTTGACGCTGTACACGGCGAAGTCGGCCATGCGCAGCAGCGCCTCCACGCCGGTCTCACCCGAGCCGTGGCCCGAGATCGCCACGCCTGCGCTGGCGCGCATCTCGATGGTCGACCCGCCGATCTCGACGGGATGGCCGAGCGAGCGGGTGACGCGCCGCGCCACCTCGATCGGCTCGTCGATCCCGTCCACCTCGCTCAGGGCGATGACGAACTCGTCGCCGCCGAGTCGGGTCACGAGCGCCCGCGCCGGCACGACCGAGAGCATCCGCGCCGCGGCCACCCGCAGCACGTCGTCACCGGCCGCGTGGCCGTACCGGTCGTTGATGCCCTTGAAGTCGTCCAGGTCGATGAAGATCACCGCCACGGTGGTGGCGTCGCCGTCGTCGTGCTGCACCCGGCTCAGCATCGAGATCAGCGCTGCCCGGTTGCCGAGACCGGTGAGCGAGTCGTGCAGTGCGTCGTGCTGCAGCTGCTCCTGCAGCGCCTCACGCTGTGCGACCGAGTTCGACAGCGTCTCCATCGAGAGCTGCAGGGACGCACCGAGCCGACCTGGGAGCTGCCGCTGCAAGGCGGGGTCGTCGAAGTCGGCCTGCGCGAGCGCGTTGCTCTTCCGTTCGAGCAGCACGAGGTTGTCGACCATGTCGTTCATGGCCTGCGACGCGCGGACGATCTCCGGCGGACCGTGCCACGCCCGGGCGTCGGGCTCCAGCTGTCCGCTGCCGATCCGCTCCGCGTGGTCGGTCAGGCGACGCACGGGACCGACGATCGAGCGGCCGAAGAGCACCGCTGCAGCGATCGAGACCGAGACCGCAGCCAGCGCGAAGGCCGCGGTGCGCTGCTCGGTGGTCAGCGCGCCGTCCGCCACCTCCCGAGCGGTCGTCTGTGCGGAGGCCGCCAAGCGGCTGGGGAGCGCGTTGACCTCCAGGATCCAGTCGACGCCCGCCAGCAGTCCGATGCCGATCGTCGGCGGCTCACCCGCCGGGCGAGCGGCACCGGTGAGCTCGCCGGCCAGGCCCAGGTCCACCGCGGTGCGGAGCGCGGGCGGCATCTCGAGCACCTGATCGGCCCGCAGCTCGTCGGCCGTCCGTGAGCCGGCGGCCGATGCGTATCGCCTCGACGAGGCCTCGTACGTGGCAACGGCCATCGCCAGCCGTGACTGCAGCTCAGGACGTTGCGAGGGTGGAGCGACCCACAGATCGGCGGTCTCGGCGATGACCAGGCCGGCCTCGCCGGGCAGCTCGACCGAACGCTGGAACACGGTCCCCGCCCGGATCATCTCGACGTCGCCGAGCTCGATGGCGGTTTCTCGGACGAACGTGAGGCCCTCCGTGATCGCCCGCTCCGACTGCTCGTCGAGCAGCGCGAATCCCTGCAGTCGCGCCGGCTCGCCCTCCGACTCGGTCGGCTGCTCTGCGCGAGCTCGTTCGAGGTCGGCCTGGTCGAAGGGCCGGTCGGCCGGAGCCAGTGCAGCCAGCGCCGAGTCGGTGGCCTCGACCATCTCCTCGGGGCGCTCCGACAGCTGCGCGCCGAACTCCGTGGCCGCGAGCAGCTGCACCGGGGGCCGCCGGCTGGGCACGAAGATCTCCGCGGCCACCCGCTCCTTGAAGACCGCAGCCCTCAGGGCCACCAGCTGGTCCAGGACCGTCACGACCGTGGAGACGGCACGTGCCTGCTCCACGTTGCGGTGGCTCTGGCGGACGGTCGCGCCGAGCAGCAGCGCGAGGACCACCACGGGGACGGCGATCGCGCCGAGCAGGCGCGTCGAGACCCCGGGACGCCATCTCGCGGTCGGTTCGTGGTGCGACATCTGGGGCCGATCCCCGTCTCCGTGCACGAACCCTCCTCTCAGGATGCGCTGCCAGCTGTTCATCGACCGGCGGTCAGCCCGCGCTGAGCCTTCTGCCGGAATCGGGGACATGGGGCTCACCCGCTCGCGGACGGGGCCCGCCGGGGGACCCGATCAGGCGTCGAGCACGCCGTCGGTGATGTGCACGGTCCGATCCGCGAACCGGGTGATGCGGTCGTCGTGGGTGACGACGATCGCCGCGGTGCCACGGTCCTTCATCTCGCTGCGGATCAGCTCCATCACCTGCTCCCCGAGCTTGGTGTCGAGCGCAGAGGTCGGCTCGTCGAAGAGCACGAGGCCGGGGTCGTTCATCAGCGCCCGCCCGATCGCCACGCGCTGACGCTGCCCACCGGACAGCTGGCCCGGGAGGTTCCTGGCCCGGTCGCCCAGGCCGAGCTCCTCCAGCAGCTGGTCGGCCCGGTCCCCGGCGGAGCCGCTGCGGCGACCCATCTCGTCGACCACGAGCAGGTTCTCCCGAGCGGTCAGGAACGGCACCAGGTTGATCGCCTGGAAGACGAAGCCGACCGACTCCTGGCGGAACCGGGAGAGCTCCTTCGAGCCGTAGGTCGTGATGTCCTGTCCGTCCACCACGACCGATCCCTCGCTGGCGTGGAGCAGGCCGCCGGCGATGCTGCAGAGCGTGGTCTTGCCCGACCCGGACGGCCCGACGAGCGCCACGATCTCTCCACGGGCGAGGGTCAGCGAGGCGTGGTCGAGCGCGACCACCTCCTCGCCGCCGACCTCGTAGGTCTTGCGGACGCCGTCGAGCCGCAGCGCGGGCTCGCTGGTGAGGTCGGACGCGGTGGAGTGTTCGGTCACGAGGAGCTCCCGAGAGCGGAGGCGGGGTCGATGCGCAGGACCCGGCGGAGCGTGAAGGCGCAGCCGACGACGGCCGCGACCAGGAGGAAGAGCACGCTCGCCGCGATCCGGGTGGGTCGGAGGGTGAACGGGAGCGAACCGGGCGGCAGGGCCAGGTCGAGGCCGAGGGTGATCACCGCGCCGATCGCCGCGGCGATCGCCGTCACGATGACGGCCTGGACCACGATGCCGCGGAACAACCGGCCGCTGGTGGCTCCGATCGCCTTGAACACGCCGTAGAGCCCGGTCCGTTCGACGGTGAGCAGCGCGAAGAACAGGGCCACCACGACCACGGCGACCATGACGGTCACCCCGATGATCTGGTTGAAGGTCGAGCGCTGCTCGCTGACGCCGGGGATCGCGTCGACCGCGTCGGAGAGCTCGAGCGAGTCGGTCGAGCCGGCGGTCGCGCGGTCGATGTCGGTCGCCACCGTCGCCGGATCCGCGCCCGCGGTGCGGACGACGAGGACCTGCCAGTCGTCGTCACCGAGCTGGGCGTCCGGCCGGTTCGCCGCCACGGCGTTCCGCCACGTGCCGGCCGATGCCCAGAGGCTGCCCTGACCGCTGTAGGAGAGGCCGTCGACCCAGCCGACGACCTCGACCGGCGTGCGGGACGGGCCCAGTTCGAGCGTCTGGCCCACCTCCACACCGTCCGCCTCCAGCGTCCGGTCGGCGTACACCTCTCCGTCTGCCGGCGGCTCGGGCACGCCGTGCGGCGACAGCTCGTAGCCGAACAGCGCCACGGCCGCGAGGTCGCGTGGGCCGTTGCCCGGGACGCGGGCGCCGAGCTGGACCACCCCGAGACCACCGGTCCGCTCGACGCCGTCGACCGCCTCGACGGTCCGACGCTGCTCGGGCGTGATGCGACTCCGGGCCAGCGACTGCTCCGCCGTCGACGAGTAGACGACCACCTCCGCCGGCTGCCCGGCGATGGCGCCCGTCGCACCGGCGACCAGCCCGTCGAGCAGCCCGCCGAGCAGCATCAGCAGCGTCGCCAGCAGGCTGAGGATGACGGTCGCGGTCACGAAGCGACCCGGTCGCCGGCGGAGCTCGGTCACCGCGACGTTCATGCCGACACGCCCTGTCCCGTCGTCGCGGCGATCGGGTCGATCGCCAGGACACGTCGCGCCGAGACCAGCGCGCTCAGGAGCCCCAGCACGAACAGGACCGCGCTCCACACCAGCACGGCGCCCGCCTGGAACTCCAGCGGGATGCTGCCGAGTCGCAGCGACGAGATCGGCGTGTACAGACCGATCCCGATCGCGATGCCCAGCACCAGCACGAGGGCCACCTGGATGAGGAGGGACCTGATCAACGTGGCCGGGCTGAGTCCGACCGCGCGCAGCAGGGTGAGAGACGGAGCCTTCTGCAGCGTGAGGATCAGGAAGAAGAGTCCGGTGACCAGGGGCACCACCACGCCGTAGAGCAGGAAGATCACCTGGAAGGCCTGCTGGATCTGTTCGATGCCCGGGGTCCGGGCCGCGGCATCGGCCCGGGTGAGCGCCTCGGCGTCGGGGACCGCGTCGTCGATCCGCTGCACGAGCTCCGCCGCGCTCAGGCCGTCCTCCGGCGAGACAGCGATCACGGCCGGCAGCACCCCGCCCGCGTCGGGGTTGGTGCTCGAGACGATCCGCTCGAACGTCTCGAACGTGGTGAACAGCGTCGGCGCCGCCTGCAGGCCGATCTCGGCGGCCTGGCCCACGATCTCCAGGCGCTGGCCGCCCGGCTCCACGACGACCGTGTCGCCGAGTCCGAAGCCCAGGTCCTCGGCCGAGTCCAGCGCCACCACCTCGCCGGCGGCCCGGGGCAGCCGACCGGCGGTCAGCGTGGTCGGGCCACCGAGGCGCTCCTCCTCGTAGGCGACGACCGAGGTGGACTCGGGACCGTCGCCCGCCTCGACCGTGAACGTGCCCTGGCCCAGCCGCGCGGCATCGCCGACGCCGTCGACCGCCCGGATCTGCGCCTCGAGGTCGGGCGTGATGAGGCTGCCCTCGAGGTTGCGCAGGCCGTCGACGCTGTAGACGAGCACCGGGGCGGACTGGTGCTCGATCGCCCCGACGATCGACGTGATGAGCCCCTGCTGGATCGTCTGCTGGAACAGGATCAGGAAGACGAGCAGCGCCACCGAGGCCGTGAGGAGCGCGAAGCGCACGAGCGCACGACGAACCTCTCGGAGGGCCAGGAACACGGAGGGGTCGCTACCCCGCCGCGCGCTGGACGATGCTGGTCGCCTGTCACGCCAGGCGCGACGTGACCCGACCGATCAGGCCCGAGCGCCCGGGCAGCACGCGGCAGAGCAGATCCACCGCGCGGGCGTCGGGACCCACGGTGATGCGCGCGCGGTCGTGCTCGATCGCCCGCACGATCTTGCGTGCCACGGCGGACGGAGGGCGCATCGCGATCGGCGCCAGCCGGTTCCTGCCCATCTGGGCCAGGAGGTCGGCGTGCGTGCCGCGCGCGGTGTTGGTGATGTCGGTGCGGATCGCACCCGGGAACACCACGGTCAGGCCGATGTCGGTGGTCACCAGCTCGGCGCGCAGCGCCTCGCTGAACGCGCGCACCGCCCCCTTGGTGAGCGAGTACGAGGTGTTGTGGGGCAGGCCGAGCAGTCCGACCATGCTCGACAGGTTCACGATGTGCGCCTCGTCCGCCTCGCGGAGCACCGGGAGGAAGGCGCGGCAGCCGTGCACGACGCCCCAGACGTTGATGTCGACGATCCAGTGCAGGTCGTCGAGCGACTCCTCCTCGAAGGCGCCGGCCGAGGTGACACCCGCGTTGTTGACGAGCACGTGGCACGCGCCGTGGCGCTCGACGACCTCGGCGGCCACCTGCTCCAGTCGTTGCTGGTCCCGGACGTCCGCGGCGTGCACCGAGCAGTTGCGGCCCAGCGCCTCGATCGCCGTCGCGGTGTCGGCCGCGCGCTGCTCGTCCACGTCGACCGCCGCGATGTGGGCGCCTTTCAGCGCCAAGGCCTCGCAGGTCGCCCGGCCGATCCCGCTGCCGGCGCCGGTCACGACCGCCACGCGGTCGGTCAGGGACTTCATGTGCCCTCCATGCTGCGTCGGACCGTCCGACTTCCGATACCAGCGGCACCGTATTCTGCGGGTGATGGACGGGCAAACGACGCCGGGCGCGGGCCGCCCTCGTGATCCGTCGATCGACGAGCGGGTGGGAGCGGCCGCACGCGAGCTCCTCGTCGAGGAGGGCTGGGACGCCACCACCGTCCGCGGCGTGGCCCGGCGGGCGGGCGTCAGCAGGGCCGCCGTCCTGCGGCGCTGGCCGTCGAAGGCCCACCTCGTGCTCGATGCCGTCATCGGCTCGGCACCGGACCTGGCCCCGTTCTCCGGCGTCGACCGCGAGGGTTGGATCCGATGGGTCGTGCAGGGCAGCGTCGAGCTCTTCGCCCGTCCGGAGGTGCGGGCCGCGGCCCCGGGCCTGTTGTCCGCCCTCCGGGACGAGCCCGAGCTCCGGGACGCGCTGTGGCACGGCTTCACCGGCGCGCCCGCCGAGATCTTCGCCGACGCCACCGGCGGCCCGCGGGACGAGGCGCTCCTCGACGCCAAGGCGATCATCGTGCTCGCGGCCGGTGCCGCCCTGTTCGCCGGTGTGCTCGCGGCGGACGAGGACGACGCCGCGCTGCGGGCCCGGATCGAGGAGATGCTGCTGGGCCGTCCCGCCGTCGCCGGCAGGGCAGGGAGCGCGTCCGCTCAGCGGTAGCCGTACGCCGGAAGAGTGGGCACGCAGATGGGCGGGACCGCGTCGTCCGGGTCGAGCGCGTTCAGCACGACGTCCATCGCCCGAGGGGTGAACGCCGCGGAGAGGTGCTCCGACAGATCCTCCTCGCAGCCGTCCTGCAGCACCACGTTCGTCGCGTTCGGTGCATCGAGCAGACCCGACGTCCACGGGGTCACGATCTCGTCGTGACGCGTGAGGATCGTCGTGTACTCCACTCCCGGGACGGCCACGACGCCGTCGGCGTACAGCTCGGCGTTGAACTGCGAGCCGTGCAGCGCGTCGCGGCACGCGCCGCACGCCGCCTCGAAGAAGTCCGCGAACGCCTGGCCGACCCCGAACGGCAACGAGGTCAGGCCGTAGATCACCTCGTCGATCCCCCACCCGGTCGACCCGTCGTAGAGCGGCGTGATCGCGACGTAGTTCCGCACCTTCTCCGCGCCCCCCAGCCGCTTCAGGTAGTACTGCGGCATCACGGTGCCCTCGGAGTGGCCGACCAGGTCGACCTCGTCCGCACCGGTGGCCGCGAGCACCTCGTCGACGAACGCAGCCAGGTCCTGGCTGCTGTCCTCGATCGAGCGGATGCCGCCGAGCTCGGGCACGCCGACCGGCGAGCCGTAGGTCAGCGCGAACACGCAGTAGCCGTTGTTGGCGAGCAGCGGCGACAGCGTCTGCCAGAAGGCGCGGGTCATGACCAAGCCGTGCACCAGGACCACCGGCCGCGGGTGCTCGTCGGTCGGCTCGCACGCGACGTCGTTGGCGCCGGGCGGCGAGGCGGTCGGGTCGTCGAGGAGCTGCGACAACAGCGGCTCGACGTCGAAGCGGACGGGCAGCGGCCCGTCCGCGCCTCGCACGGGCGGACCGGGTTCCGGCGGTGGGGAGCACGCGCCCGCGACCAGCACGGCGGCCGCCAGTGCGAACGCGACCCAGGTCCGACGTCCCGTCCTCGTGCTCATCAAGCCCTCCCCTGATCGATGCCCCCGCAGCGACCGGCGGATGGTACGCCGATCCGCCTGCGCCGTGGTCAGCCGGCCGTCGGCGACGGGCCCCCTGCGAGCATCTGGCGGAACTCCTCGGCGTTCGGAGCGACGAACGGATCGGCGTCGGGGATCGTCGACAGGACGTCGAGCAGGCGACCTGGACCGCCGCGCAGAGGCGGCAGGTGCGCCGGGACCACGAGCTGGGCATCGAGGTCCCGGACCCCCTGCAGGACGCCGTCGATCGCGGCGCGGTCGGTGAGGTGCAGCCACGGCGAGTCGAACGTGGCCCAGGCCGTCATGGCGGCCACCAGCTCGTCGTCCGGGATGTGGCCGGCGTCGGTGTAGGCACCGCCGAGGATGGCACCGAACGAGTCCACGGGGAACAGCGTGCCGGTCGACTCGTCCAGGAAGCCGGTCGACATGGGGTTGTCGTACGTGGGCGGCCGCAGCACCCGGAGCCCGCGATCGCCGAGATCGAGCCGGTCGCCGGGGGTCAGGGCGTGGATGCGATCGATCGGCACCGGCCACGACGAGCTCATCCGGAGCGCGCCGAAGGCATGCGTCGCGAGCCGAGCTGCGGGGGCGAGGTCGAGGACCGTCTGCAGGTTGCCGGTGTGGTCGAGGTCGTCGTGGGACAGCCAGATCCACGCGAGCTCCGCCGGATCGATGACCGTGCGAAGGGCCTGCACGAACTCCTCCCCGTCGTTGCCCAGACCGGTGTCGACGAGCACGGGCTGGTCCGCCAGGAGGACGAACGAGTTGATCGGGATCACGTCGCCGCTCGGGAGATCGAGCTGCGACGGGAGGACGTGCACGTCGGCACCGACGTCGTAGGGCTGGTCCACGTGTCCTCCTCCCGCGCGTCGAGCGCACGACGCCGCCTCCTCAGCAGCATGGGAGAACGACGCCCGACCCACAAGGCGCCTGACCCACAAGGCGCCTGACGCTCAGCCGGCGAGATCGGACTCCGCCAGCGACTCGTCGTAGGACAGCTCCGCGCCCGCCGCCTCGGATGCATCGAAGTCCGCCGCGCCGAGCGACGCCCGCAGCTCGGAGCGGAACCGCTCGAGGCGCTCGGCCTGGCTCCCCCACACCGACACGCCGGCCTCCGACCGGCGGCTCGCGGCAGCGCCGAGGAGCCGGGCGGCTCGGACCAGGTCGTCCCGTGCGGCGGCGAGCCGGCTCGTCGCGTCCAGCAGGTAGGCCACGGAGTACGGAAGGCGCAGGGCGCGGTGGCGTCGCACCGACGACCCGAGCAGCTCGGCCGCCCCATCGACGTCGCCGGCGTGCAGCCGGTACTCGGCCAGGTTGACCTCCGACAGCGCGCAGAACTGCTCGTCCCGCGCCGTGGACGACGAGCGGAGCGAGCGCTCGAGCAGGCTGCCGCTGCCGTCGAAGCGCTCCTGCGCCACCCGGACCCAGCCGAGCACGTTGAGCGCCGCGGCTTCGCCCCACGCGTCGCCGAGCCGTCGGAAGATCTCGGCCGCGTCCACCGCGAGGTCCTCGGCGCGGTCCTCACCTTCCCGGGGTCCGGCGATCATGCTCCGCCCGAGGATCGAGGCGACCTCGATCTCCTCGTCGCCCAGCTCACGGGCGATGCGCGAACCCTCGTCCAGCACCCCTTGCGCGGCGTCGTGGTCCCCGGACCACATCTGGAACAGGCCGAGCACGATGAGCAGGCGCGCCCGCGAGCGGTCCGACACGTCGGCGCCGGCGTCGAGTGCCGCGCCCGCGACCCGCCGGCCCTCGTCGATGCGACCGTTGATCCACGCCGGCACCCACAGCGACCACGCCATGTCGGCGAGGTCGTCGATGTCCTCGCCGCGCCCGTGGCTGAGGTACCAGGTCAGGGCGGCACGGATGTTGCCGGCCTCGCCGTCGTGCTCGTCGCCGAGGACCGCGAGCCACTTCCGCTGGTCCCCCGAGACCACGCCGCGGCCGATCTCCCGGCTGAGGTCCCGGTAGAACGCAGCGTGGCGCTCGCCCACTGGCTCCTGGTCGGCGCCCGCCGCCAGGCGCTCGCGAGCGAACTCGGCGATCATCTCGAGCATGCGGAACCGCGGCTCGCCCGCCGTGGGCTCGACCCGCAGCAGGCTCTTGTCCACGAGCGACGCGAGCAGGTCGAGCGCGTCACGCGGATCGGCGCCCAGCGCCGGCGCCACCGCCTCGACCGCCGCGAGCGGGAAGCTCCCCACGAACACGCCCAGGCCGTCGAGCAGGCGACGCTCCTGGTCGTCGAGCAGGTCGTAGCTCCACTCGATCGTGGACCGCAGCGCCTGCTGGCGCTCCGGCAGGTCCCGAGGACCGCCGACCAGGAAGTCCAGGCGGTCGTCGAGCCGGTCGAGCAGCGCCTCGGGCGCGAGCAGCCTCGTTCGCGCGGCGGCCAGCTCGATGGCGAGCGGCACGCCCTCCAGCCGCTGGGCGATGCGCTCCACCACGCCGGGGTCCGCGTCGTCGACCGAGAAGCCCGGCCGCACGGCCGTGGCCCGCTCGGCGAACATCGCCACGGCGTCGGCGGACGACAGCGGCGGCACGGGGTACTCGTGCTCGGCGTGCAGTCGCAGCGCCTCGCGACTCGTGGCGAGGATGTCCACGCGCGGGCACGCGCTGAGGATGCGGGCGAGCACGTCGGCGGCGCCCATGACGTGCTCGAAGTTGTCGAGGACGAGCAGCAGCGAGCGGTCCGCCAGGTCGGCGAGCAGGCTGTCCACGCTGGTGCCGCTGCTGTCGCGCAACCCCACCGCCGACGCGATCGAACCGACGACCAACCGGTCGTCGGTCAGCGACGCGAGCGGCACGAAGGCGGCGCCCTCGTCGAACGCCGACGACACCCGGACCGCGGCCCGTAGCGCCAGGCGAGTCTTGCCGATCCCCCCGGGGCCGGTCAGCGTCACCATGCGGACGTCGTCGCGGCGCAGCAGCGCCTCCAGGTCCGCGAGCTCGGCGCCGCGACCGATGAACGTGGTGGCGTCGTTCGGCAGCGTGAAGCGCGGACGCACCGGTCGCTCACCGGCGGTGTCCATGAGGAACGCCTCGCTCAGCAGCAACGACAGGTCGTCGGCGACGAGCGCCTCGAGCTCTGCCGCGTCGCTGAACGCCTTGTAGGCGACGGCCTCGTCGTCCCGGATGCGTTCGAGCAGCCCCTCGAGCCGCTCCTCGCGTTCCGGCGCCGGGCGCTTGACGTACATCAGCTTGGGCTTGGCACCCGCGAGGAGGTACTCGTCCTCCAGCCCCGACACGTCCATGGTGGGCGCCACCCAGCCGTACCGCTCCCAGTAGATGCCGACGAAGACGTGGCTCTGCTCGAGGTAGGAGCGGTACAGGGTCCGGGGCGGGTGGGCCCGGGCCCCCAGCTCGAACAGCACCGGCGCCAGGTGCAGGCCCTCGACGGCGTCGCGCACCGCGACGCGCTCGTCCGCGAGCTCCTCCATGGTCGACGAGACGAAGACCCGGACGCGCTGGTCGGGCGTGAGGATCGCCGCGACCAGCCGGCCGTCGCCCGACGAGCGCTCGTCGTCTCCCTCCGTCATCCCCGCCATTGTGGTCGGTCCGCCGGCCCTACATCTCGAACGGGGTGTCGCTCAGGACCGCGGCGATGCGCTCGGCGATCGCCTGCGACGCGTTCGACTCCGCGGCGTTGCCCGGCGCTGCCGTCGTCCACACCACGATCGTGACCGACGGGTCGCGCTGCTGCGCGGTGAAGCCCATGTAGCCGTTGAGGTTCGGGTTCCCGAGGATCCAGCCTTCCTGCACCATCGAGCCGTAGGCGAAGTAGCGGTCCTCGGTCATCGTGCCCAGGCCGACCGTCACCGGGGAGAGGATCTCCTCGGCCTCGTCGGTGTCGAGCAGCTCGCCGGCGTTCAGCGCTCGCAGCCACCGGGCGAGGTCGACCACCGACGCGTTCATCCCGCCGTTGAGGCCCCACGTCGGGTCCCAGAAGGTCGAGTCCTCGTACACGCCACGGGCGTTGGTGAACGCGTGCATGACCGGTTCCGAGATCTCGTTGTTGCGGTGCGCGGAGCTGGCGGTCATGCCCAGCGGCTCGAAGATCCGCGACGCCATGAGGTCCTGGAGCGACTCGCCCGACGCCCGCTCGAGCACCTCGACGAGCACCGCCATCTCGGTGTGCGAGTAGGCCCAGCTGGTCCCGGGCTCGAACAGCGGCGGGCTCTGCTGCGCGAAGTCGAGCAGCTCGTCGAACGTGTAGCCCGCGAACGGGTCGGCCGCGACCCGGTCCTGGAACGCGGTGTTGCGCACGTAGTCCGGCGTCCCACCCGTGCTGTTCGCCAGCATGCGCGGCGTGATGAGGTCGGCGTTCGCCAGGTCGGGCACGTACTCGGCGACCGACGCGTCCAGGTCGATCACACCCTCGGACCCGAGTTGCAGGAGGATGGTCGCGAGCATGGCCTCCATCGGCTGACCGACCCGCACGCGTGCATCCGGTGAGGTCGCCGGCTGGACCGCAGATGCATCGAGGGCACCTCGCGCGATCTCCTCGTCCCCCACCCACACGCCGAAGAGGACCGTCTGCAGATCGAGCTCCGGCAGCGCCTGCTCGACGATCTCGACGACCTCATCGGCGAGGGGATCGGCGTTCGTGAGGATGCCGGAGTCGGGCATGTCCCCGACCGCCGTCGTGTCGGTGGAGCCGACCGGGAGGTCCTCGGTGCAGGCGGAGAGCACCGCGGCGGCGACCAGGAGCACGGAGAGGATGGCCAGCTGTCGTCTCATCGGCCGGGGAAGGTAGCCCGACCGGCGGGACCCCCCGATACGCCGGACCCGACCCCCGGCCGCTCTCGCGCGGTCGCCCCGGTGGTTCCACGGATTCGAAGCTCCGGCGACCCCAGCACGATCGCAGCACCGGCCGGACCCTCCGGCCGGCAGCGAGCGAAGCAGGAGTCGACGACACCATGAGCTACGTCACCACCGAGGACGGCACCGAGATCTTCTACAAGGACTGGGGCAGCGGACAGCCGATCATGTTCCACCACGGCTGGCCCCTGAGCTCCGACGACTGGGACCCCCAGATGATCTTCTTCCTCGAGCGCGGCTACCGGGTCGTCGCGCACGACCGGCGCGGCCACGGCCGGTCCTCCCAGAGCCCGCACGGCCACGACATCGACACGTACGCAGCGGACGCCGCCGCCGTCGTCCGAGCCCTCGACCTCCGGGACGTGATCCACGTCGGGCACTCCACCGGCGGCGGCGAGGTCGCCCGGTACGTGGCCCGCTACGGCGACGGCCGGGTGGCCAGGGCCGTGCTGATCAGCGCCATCCCGCCGCTGATGCTCCGGACCGGGTCCAACCCGGAGGGGACGCCGATCGAGGTGTTCGACGGGTTCCGGACCGGCACCGGCTTCGACCGCTCGCAGTTCTACCTGGACACCGCGA
>JAEXGP010000240.1 GCA_023450775.1 Actinomycetes bacterium
CCGCATGGCGGCCGCGCACCCGCCGGCTGCGACCACCGACGACTCGAGCTCGTCACCTTTCCACCCGGCCACCTCCGCGGCGACCGCCTCGCGGTCGGCGTCGACGCCGAGCACCCCGAGCGCGGCGACGCGATGGTGGCGGTAGTTGGTGTGGATCCGGATCCAGCCGTCGGCGGTCTCGTAGTCGCCGGCGACCGGGTCCCAGACCGGTGGCAGCTCCCATCCATCCGGTGCGAGGACCCTCTCCGCGGCGAACGACGCGGACGCCCCGAGGCGATCGACGACCACACCCGGCACCGCTGAGGCCGTGCGGACCGCACCGAGCTCGGCGACAGCCAGCGCGGCGGTCGCCACGGTCGCCGAGGCGAATGCCGTCACGTCGTACACCGATGGCAGCACGCGATCGGGCCCCTCGAACCGCAGCGCCAGGAGCGCGTCGGGATCACCGCCCAGGTCGGTCCAGAGCTCGGTGGCCAGGTCTCGATCCGTCACGGGCCCAGCGTGGCGGCGGCTCGCGAAGCGATCAACGTTGATTTTCGTCCACCTGCCGAGCGCGATCCCGCAGGCGGTCGTCCTGCTCAGACGGTTTCGTCGGCCTCGTCGGGGTCCTCGAGCAGACCGGCGACGTCGGCCAGCGCACCGGCCAGGCGCGAGGCCCGGACGAGTGCTCGGGCCATCTCGTGGGAGGCGTGCTGGCCCTGGTCGTACAGCGGCGGGTCACCGATCGAGCGGACGGCCATGGTGGGATCGGTGGCGAGCACGATCGGCTCGGGATCGGGCAGCTGCGGCACCGGCTTCCAGAACTCGACCGGGTCGACCTTGGGGACCTTGCCCCGGCCACCCCGGCCGCGCCCGTTGGACTTCTTCGGCTTGTTGGTCATTCGTCGTCCTCGGTCAGGAGCTGGTCGTCTCGAAGGCCGAGGGCCAGACGCAGCTGGGAGGTGTCCAGGTCGGACAGCGAGCTCGAACCCGGCAGGACGAGGTCGGCGATGTGGCGCTTGCCGGCCACGACCTCCTCGACGCGCTCATCGACGGTGCCGGGACACACCAGGCGGTGCGACACGACGGTCCGGGTCTGACCCAGGCGCCACGCCCGGTCCCGGGCCTGGTCCTCGACGGCGGGGTTCCACCACCGGTCGTAGAGCACCACGTGGTTGGCGGCGGTCAGGTTGAGCCCGGTGCCGCCGGCCTTGAGCGACAGGACGAGCGCGCCGGCGCCGGGGCGCTCCTGGAACTCGGCGATCATCTTGTCCCGCGCCGTCCGGGCGAGGCCGCCGTGGTAGCAGTTGATCGGCACGCCGGTCACCTCGGTCAGGTGGTCGGCCATCCGCTTCCCCCACTCGGCGAAGTGCGTGAAGATCAGCACCTTCTCGCCGCCGGCGAAGACCTGGTCGACGATCTCCTCGAGCCGGGCCAGCTTGCCCGACCGCCCTGCGAGCGGACGGTCGTCGGCCTGGAAGGCGGCGGGGTGGTTGCAGATCTGCTTGAGCGCGGTGATCGCGGCGAGGATCGCGCCCTGCTTGGGCTCGCCGCCGCCGACCTCGCTGACGTCGGCCACGAGGTTGTCGAGCACCGCCTGGTAGAGGCCCACCTGCTCGGGCGTCATCATGCAGTGGTCGAGCTCGTCGATCCGGTCCGGCAGCTCCCGTGCGACCTCCGGCTCGCTCTTGGTGCGGCGGAACACGAGGATGCCGTTGAGGGCCCGCAGCGCCGCCTCGCCCTCACCCGACATCTGCGAGATGAACGCGGTGCGGCTGCCGACCAGGCCCGGGTTGGTGAAGTCCAGGATCGCCCAGAGGTCACCGAGCCCGTTCTCGATCGGCGTGCCGGTGAGCGCGATGCGGGTGTGGGCCTCGAGTCGGCGCAGCTGCTGGGCCTGCTCCGACGTGTGGTTCTTGATCGCCTGCGCCTCGTCCAGCACCACCTGGGTGAACGTACGCTCCGACAGCGCGTCCATGTCGCGCACTGCGGTGCCGTAGGTGGTGATGACCACGTCGGCAGCGATGAAGGCGCGGTCCATCTCGGACCCCGCAGCACGGTTGGCCCCGTGGTGCACGTGCACCTTGAGGTCCGGAGTGAACTTGGCCGCCTCGGCCGCCCAGTTGCCGACCACGGCCGGCGGGGCGATGACGAGCGCCGTGCCGTCGCCTGCGGTGCGGGCCAGGTGCGCGAGCGTCGTCGGCGTCTTGCCCAGACCGGGGTCGAGGGCCAGGCAGCCGCCGAGCTCGACGGCGTGCAGGAACCCGAGCCACGCGAGCGCCTCGGCCTGGTACGACCGCAGCTCGCCGGTGAAGCCCTCGGGACGGGTGATCGGGTCGGTGGAGATGTGCGAGGCGCGCTCGAACAGATCCGACGCCCACCCGGTGCCGTCGATCTGGATGCCACCCCCGAGGAGCTGGCCGTCGAGGCCGATCGAGTGGCGGAGGATCTCCGCACCCGTCATCTGCGTCTGGTCCGCCCGCTCCGCGAGCGCGGCGGCGGCCTCCTTGAGGTCGACCTGGTCGAGCTCGACCCAACGGCCGTGCGATCGCACGAGCGGGCGGGCCTCCGCCGCCAGCCGGGCGATGTCCTCCGCGGTGAGCTCGACGTCGTCGAAAAGCACCGACCACCGGACGTTCGACAGCTGGTGGGCGCCGACGGCGGTGTCGCCCGTCATCGACTCGGCGAACAGACGCAGCGACGGGGTCGGCGTCTTGCGCGACAGCGCCGGCACCCGGACCTCGAAGCCCGCGGCGGTCAGCTGGGCGCCGGTGACCGTCATCAGCTCCCATGCCTCGTCCTGGCTCAGGTACACCTGGCCTCGGCGCATGGCACCCGGACGCAGGAGGGCCGGGAACACCCGCTCCAGCCGGGCGAGCTCACCGGCGAGCGCCGAGGTGGACCTGCCGCTGGCGAGCGCCTTCTCGATCGGCAGGAGCTTGCCGTCGGCGCCGGGACCGAGGACCGAGAGGAACCACGCGTCCTGGGAGTCGGGCGGGTCGAGCGTCACCGTGAGCGTGACCCGGGCGGTGGTGGTGAGCGGCTTGGCCCACCGGTCGATGCGCTGCGAGACCTCGGCGCCGGCCGCCACCGGGGCCGTGAACGTGGACCCGTCGAGTCGTGTCACGACGGCGTCGCCGACGTCCTCGATGGTGCGGACGTCGGGCGGCGGTGCAGCGAAGTCGAGCATGCCGGCGGCCTGGCGGACGATCGTGTCGACGACCGCCCCCTGGACGGCTCGGGTGACCTCGCGGGCATCCGCATGGGCGACCGCCGTGACCGGCGGGGGCATGGCGGCGGCCATGGTCGTGATCGAGGCCTCGTCGACCAGCGCCGGGCGCCACGTCACCGACATCTGCATGTGCTGGTCGCCACGCTTCTTGGAGCCCGACAGCGTCGGCACCACGGCACCGCGAGCGACCAGCCGAACGGCGTCGACCGCCACCCGGCCGAGCCACCCGACGCTCGCCCCCACGCCGTCGCGTCCCTGACCGCCACCGACGGCCACGAGCCAGCCGAGCGCCTCGCCCACGGGGATCGACAGCGCGGCGGCCTTGGCGCCGCCGGGGAGCAGCACGTCGCGGTGCGGGCTCCAGCCGAGTGCGGGCCCACCGATCGTCTCGAGCCGGTCCGAGAGCTCGTCGGCCGACTCGGGTGCGGTGCCGGGCCCGGCCGCCCAGACCACGATCAGCCCCTTGGCCCACGACGCCTGCAAACGCACCTCGCCGGCAGGGTCGGCCGCGGCGATCGCGGCCACGGGGTCATCGGTGTCGAACAGCAGGTCGTAGGACGCCTCGAGCAGCGCGAGCTCGGCGGTGAAGTCGGCCACCACCTGGGCACGCTCCGGTCCCCCGATCTGGCGGACGGCGTCGAGCCGGTCCTCGGTGTCGTCGAGCAGGTGCTCGAGCACGTCGATCCAGAGGTCCTTGTCGGACTCGAGCAGCTGGAGCTGTTCTGGCGTGGCGCTGTTCTCGGCCGCCGCCCAGGCGGCGGCGACCAGCGCTTCGGGGAAATCAGGCATCGGTTGTCGGGCGCTCCCTGCGCCGGTGGCTCCCGCCCGGGCGGACGGGAGGCCGTGATGTTGTGCCGAGCCGACCGGATGCCGGCGACGAGCCGCCACGTGGGCCAGCGGGCTGCGGGACCACCGGCCGGGCCGGCGTGCTGCAGTTCCGTGTGAGCCATCTCGGCCGGACGGGGTGCCGGTACCGCCGCCGGGGCGAGATGCCTGTATGGGGGTTCGAGCTGGTGGGATCCCCGAGACCTGTTCCGGTGAAGGCGTCGAGGGGTGTGCTCGCTCCCGACAGGTTACCCGCGACGGCGGGTCCGGTGGCGCGACCGGGCGGAGGCCGTCTCACCGCTCGCCTCACCGCCCGGCTCACGACCCGTCGCACCCGCCGTCTCACGACCTGTCGGGCGTCGCCCGTAGTGTCGGCGCGTGGATGCCGCAGCCGCCGTCGACGAGCTGCGCTCGGCCGGGATCGGACCGGGCGATCCGGTCGCGCTGGTGGTCCACGACGGGGCGGTCGCCATGGCCACTTCCGTGTGGTCGGCCCAGTGGTCGGCCCTTCGGTCGGCCCATGCGGAACAGGTGCTGGGTGCGGTCGACGAGGAACTGGCGCCCCGATGGGTCGTGTGGTCGCAGGCCACGGCGCGGCGGCTCGCCGGCGCCGGCGTCCGGCTGACCCGCTGCTGGGACGTTGCCGCCGTCCACCGACTCCTGTTCGGCGACACCCGGGACGACCCGGCGCACGTCTGGGCCCGGCTCCACGGCCTGAGCAGCGGCGACCTGCCGGTGACGGCGCCGGACGACCTCTTCCACCAGGCCGCCGACGACGCGGCCCTCTCAGCACCCGTGCGACCGGACGGCTATCTGGATCCGGAGTGGGTCGACGGCGGATGGGCGACGTCACCCGACCGCGCGGCGGCCTGGGCCCGGCTGCTCGCCGAGGTCGGGACCCTCCAGCGCGACGCGATCGAACGGGTGGCGGCCGAGCACGACCGCCCGATGGCCGTGCGCACCGCGTACGCGGAGTCCACCGCCGAGCTGCTGTGCGCAGAGCTCGCCGCCGACGGCCTTCCCATGGACAGGGCGGCGATGGAGGACCTGATCGGCGGCTACGTCGGGCCGCGCCCGCGGTCACCGCAGGACGCGGACGAGCGGCGTGACGCGCTCGACGAGTCCGTGCTGCGGCACGTGCAGGGCGGCGTCCGCTTCGACCTGCGCAGCCCGTCGCAGGTGCGATCGATGCTGCGCATGGTCGGCGTGGAGGTCCCCGACACGCGTGCGTGGCGCCTGGAGCGCGTCCGCGACGCGCACCCGCTGGTCCCCGCCCTCCTCCGCTGGCGCAAGGCCGAACGGGTCCGGACCACGTTCGGCTACGGCTGGCTCGACGAGTCCCTCGGCGCCGACGGTCGGTTCCGGGGCGAGTGGTCCGGTTCGGACGGCGCCGCCGGACGCATGACCGCGTCGTCGGGCCTGCACAACATGCCGGCCGACCTCCGGCGCGGCGTCGCGGCCGAACCGGGCCACGTGTTCGTGCGCGCCGACCTGGGGCAGATCGAACCGCGGGTCCTGGCGGCCGTGTCCGGCGACCGGGCCCTCGCCGCCGCGTCCCTGGCCGACGACCTCTACGCCCCGGTGGCGGCGGAGCTGGGCGTGGACCGGGCGACGGCGAAGGTGGCCGTGCTCGGCGCCATGTACGGCCAGACCTCGGGCGAGGGCGGCCGGGCCCTGGTCGGTCTGCGCCGCTCCTACCCGGTGGCCATGGAGTACCTCGATGCCGCCGACCGAGCCGCCCAGGTGGGCACCGACCTGCGCACGTACGGCGGCCGCCTGGTGCGGATGGGCTCCGCCGCACTCGGCGAACCCGGTCAGCCCGGTTCGCTGGGCGACCGCGAGGCCCGCTCTCGCGCGGCTGCGCGAGGGCGCTACGGCCGCAACGCGATGGTGCAGGGGGCTGCGGCGGAGCTGTTCAAGGTCTGGGCCGTGACCGTGCGCGCCCGAGGACGGTCGATGGACGCCCGCGTCGTGCTCTGCCTGCACGACGAGCTGCTGGTGCACGTTCCGGCCGAGCGTGCGGACGACGCGGCGGAGATGGTCGACGACGCACTCCAGGAGGCCGCGGCACGCTGGGCACCGGACCGCAGCGTCCGCTTCCTGTCCGACACGTCGATCGTGTCGACCTGGGCCGACGCCAAGGACTGATCGCTCCGGATCAGCTCGTGGGTGTGAGCACGAACAGCGGGATCACCCGTTCCGTCGCGGCCTGGTAGGCGTCGTAGTCGGGCCACACCGCGACCGCGCGCTGCCACCACTCGGCCTTCTCATCGCCCTCGGCCTCATGGACGTCGAAGTCGACGACGTCGGCACCGTCCTGCAGCCGCGCGACCGGGTTGGCCCGGACGTTGTGCACCCACTGCGGGTTGTTGGGCGCCCCGCCCATGGAGCCGATGACGGCGTAGTTGCCGTCGCCGTCGGTCACGCGCACCAGCGGCGTCTTGCGCACCTGGCCGGTCTTGGCCCCGAGCGTCCAGAGGATGATCCACTGGTCGCCCACCAGGTCGCTGGGCTCGGTGCCGTTGGAGCGCTCGTACCGCTCGACCTCCCCGGCGATCGGGTCCCAGGGGCTCGGTTCGTACGGTCCGTCGAAGGCAGACATGGTGCTCCAGTGCGGTGCGTCGGTGGCGTGCCCTGATGATGCCAGGCGATCGGGGCGCCCCGCGCCGGTCAGGTCCGGCTCAGGCCGGTGGTTCTGCTCAGGCCGCCCGGTCGGGCTCAGGCCGGTCGGTGCGACTCGACCGCGGCGGCCACCTCGTCGGGTGCCTCGAGCGTGGGCCAGTGGCCGACGTCGGCCAGGGCCCGGAGCGTGGCGCCGGACATCCGCTCCCGCAGCCGCTCCATCACGTGCGCGCCCGACACCGGATCCAGGTCGCCCCACACGAACGTCTGCGGGAGTCCCGACTCCTCGAGCGCGGCGCGCCACCGGTCGGCGTGGAGCTTGCGGTCGTCCATGTAGTGGAGCAGCTCGTGGGCCATGGCGGAGCCGCCGTCGCGCTCGAGGCCCACCCACATCTCGTGGACGATCTCGTCGGTGAGCGGCACCCGCTGACCCCACGTGACCTCGAGCCCGCCCCGGAACATCTCCTCGGTCATCGACGCCGCGACCTCGGCGCCGTGGTCGGGATCGCGGAGCAGCTGCTGCCCGATGGTCGGACGGTGCAGGTCCGGATAGAGGCCGCCGTTGTGCCAGATCGCGGCGGTGACCTCCACGTCGAGCGCCCCCTCGGCCCGACGGGCGAGCAGCTCCTGGCCCACCGAGACGCCGTAGTCGTGGCACTGCAGCACCGAGGAGGTGATGCCGAGGTGGCGCCACGCCGCGGTCACCGCGTCGGCCTGGCGATGGATCGTCAGCGCGCCGGTGCGGGGCTTGTCCGAGGCGCCGAACCCGATCAGATCGATCGCGACCAGCCGCCAGCCGTCGAGGCGGTCCCACACCGGTTCGAGGTCATGGGTCGACGACGGGTAGCCGTGGCAGTACGTGAGGACGGGTGCGTCGGGAGCCGTCGTACGGTCCCACGTGGCGGAGTCGTAGAGGGCGACCGACACGTCGCCGACCGGCAGGCGCGTGGACCGGAGTGCCCACTCCTCGAAGGTGCTCATGGGCCACGTCTACCACCGGCGACGCTCGCTCCGAGCGGGAAACCGGCCCGGTCCGCACCGCTGCGGACGACCGCTCGGGCGCCGCAGATCAGCGGTTCCGGACGGGATGAAGTACCCGAACGACGTTCGAAACCGGATGGGTCGTTCGGCCCATTTCCGAGAGATGTGTCCAGTCGGACGGCCCAATCGTCCGATCGGAGTGGCGCGGGGCACAACGGAGTGACCGCAGGCAGCACCCACTGACACGTAGAGCAGGAGAGGTATCCAATCATGGTTCAGTACGAGTTCATCAAGGCATGGCTGACGGCCCAGGCCAAGACCGAGCGTGGCGCATCCCTGGTGGAGTACGCCCTCCTGGTCGCGCTGATCGCCGTGGTCTGCATCGCCGCCGTGTCGTTCATCGGCTCGAACGCGAAGGACAAGTTCAGCGAGGTCGGCACCTCGATCCAGTGACGAGGGATCCTTCGGGATCCTGAACCGGCGCCCACGGGCGACCGGAGCTGCGACGGACGGGACCTCGGGGGCCCGTCCGTCGTCGCGTCCCCGGACTTCTGGTCCGGAGGCAACCGTCATCTCGGTGCGGCGACATGTGTGATGCACATACGTTGGCGCCATGAGTCGTGAGGCCAACCTCCTCGGCGCCCTGGCGGTCGCCGTGTCCGACGAGCTCGACCGGGCGGCAGTCGACGCGGCGGGGCTGACCGACACGCAGGCCGCGGCGCTCAACGTGCTGGCCCACGACCCCGGTTGCACGATCCGCCAGCTCTCCGACGTGCTGGAGCTGACCCATCCCGGCACCGTCCGACTGGTGGACCGGCTGCAGGACGAGGGGCTCGTGGAGCGTCGGGCGGGCGTCGACGCCCGGAGCGTGGCGTTGCACGTCACCCCGACCGGCCGCCGGGTCTGGAACCGCCAGCGTCACGCCCGCGACGCCCGACTCGAGGAGCTCGTGACGTCGCTCCCCCGGGCCGCACGCACGGCGTTCCGCACCGCTGCGGAGCAGCTCCTCGCCGAGCTGAGCACCGACGAACGCCGCGCCGGCACCATCTGCAGGCTGTGCGACCGGGCCCAGTGCCCGCAGGGACGCTGCCCAGTGATGCTCGCGGCCCGATGACGCCCGGTCGGGCTCGATCGGCACACCCGAGCGACGGCGGATGCTCCGGCCCGGGGGCCGACGCGCTGGGCGGGGCGATCGACCCATCCGCCCACTCCGCGTAGGGGTTTGACCCATTCCACACCACGCTCCGTGGCGGTTCGATGACATGACGAGCCGGACGACGGGATCCGGTCGACCCTGGGGGAACGACATGTCTGCACGAGCCGTCGAGATGCATCTCGGAACCGTGGAGCAGGGCACCGCCCGCCTGGAGATCGTCTCGGTCGACGACCGCGGCGAGCGCTTCGTGATCGACCTGGTCGGCCCCGAAGCCGACGTCCGGGCCGAGGCCGCCTTCCTGGCCGACCAGTACCACCTGGCCGCCACGGCCTGACGCACAGAGGGCACCCCTGGCTCTGTCCTCAGTGGCACACCCGTTCGGGGTGCGTCGCAGGACACGGCTGCGCTCCGCCCTCTCGGACGTCAGGGGTCGCAGGTCACCTCGTCGGCCGCCGTGTCCTCGCGCTGGCCCAGGTACACCGGGTGACGGAGCCGGCCCGACGACGTCCACTCCCCGAACTCGACCTGCACGACGAGCTCGGGTCGCACCCAGTGCAGCGACTTGCCGCCCGTCGTGCGCGGCCGCTCGTCCGCCGTCCCGGCCACGAACGGTGACGTCGTCACGGCCAGGGGTTCGAGCAGCGCGGCGAGCCGGCGGAGCTCCGGCTCGTTGAACCCCGAGCCGACGTTGCCGACCCACACGAGCTCCGTCCCGCCGTCGACCGACGGTCGGTGACAGCCGAGCACGAGCGACCCCATCGTGCGGGCGCGCGAGCCGGTCCCGCCGACCCAGCCGCCCACGACGAACTCCTGCGTGTGGCGCACCTTGACCTTGCGCCAGGCGCGCGACCGACGCCCCGGCTCGTAGAGCGAGTCGGCCCGCTTGGCCACGACCCCCTCCAGACCCTGGACCCTCGCCGCCTCGAGCAGGTCGGCGCCGCCGGTCGGGTACGACGGCGGCACCTGGATCGCCCCGGTCGGCGTCACCAGCCCCTCGAGCAGCTCGCGGCGCTGCTCGTACGGCAGCGACGTGGTCGTCCGGCCGTCGATCGACAGCACGTCGAAGGCCAGGTAGGCCACCGGCACGTCGCGGGCCCGGCGGGCGGCGTCGCCGGCGTCCATCACGTGCATGCGCTGCTGCAAGAGCCCGAAGCTGGGCACGCCGGCGTCGGAGAACGCCACCACCTCGCCGTCGAGCACGCAGTCGGTGGCCACGGCGTCCGGGATGGACGCCAGCTCCGGGAAGGTCACGGTGACGTCCGAGCCGCGGCCGCCGCGGAGCCGGACCGCTCCGCCGGCCACGATCGCCATCACCCGCATCCCGTCCCACTTGACCTCGTAGCGCCATCGTCCGTCCTCGGGTGGGAGGTCGCCGGACTCGGCCTTCATGGGTGACAGCTCCACGGGCCCATCCTTACCCGGGCCGTTCATGAGGGGCGTGCGATGCGTCACACCCTTTACGAGACACTCGTGCACCGGAATATGTTCCAATACGGGACAGTTGTGACTCGTAATCCCGCCGGGCACCCCCGGTCGGCGCATCAGACCGGGACCCCCACCGGCGTGAAGAGAAGCAGGAAGCAGATGTCAGAAGAGCTCGTGTACCGACGCCGCTGGTGGATCCTCGGCGTGCTGTGCCTGTCGTTGATGGTGATCACCCTCGACAACACCATCCTCAACGTGGCCCTCCCCACGCTCGTGCGGGACCTCGACGCCTCCAACAGCCAGCTGCAGTGGATCGTCGACAGCTACACGCTGGTGTTCGCCGGCCTGCTGCTGACCGCGGGCTCCCTGGGCGACCGCTTCGGGCGCAAGGGCGCGCTGCAGCTCGGCCTGGCGATCTTCGCCCTGGGTTCCGCCCTCTCCGCCTTCGCCACGGACCCGAACCAGCTGATCGCCACCCGGGCGCTCATGGGCATCGGCGGCGCCTTCATCATGCCGGCGACCCTGTCGATCCTGACCAACGTGTTCCCCGCCGAGGAGCGCGGTCGCGCCATCGGCGTGTGGGCGGGCGTGTCGGGTCTGGGCGTGGCGCTCGGCCCGCTGCTCGGCGGCTACCTGGTCGAGCACTTCGGCTGGCACGAGGTCTTCACCGTCAACCTGCCGATCGCCGCGGTGGCCATCATCGCCGGCGGCTTCCTGCTCCCCCGCTCCAAGGACCCGTCCGCTCCCAAGCTGGACCCGCTCGGCGCCCTGCTGTCGATCGCCGGTCTGACCACGCTGGTCTACGCACTGATCGAGGCCCCCAGCCGCGGCTGGATCGACGGCCTGATCCTCGGATTCTTCGCCGCCGCTGCGGTCCTGCTGGCGCTGTTCGTGGTGCACGAGCTGCGCACCGAGGAGCCCATGCTCGACGTCTCGTTCTTCAAGAACCCGCGGTTCACCGCGGCGTCGATGGCGGTGACGCTCGTGTTCTTCGCCATGTTCGGGTACTCGTTCCTGCAGACGCAGTACTTCCAGTTCGTGCTCGGGTACTCCGCGGCCGAGACCGGTCTGCGGATGCTGCCGCTGGCCCTCACGCTCATGGTCGTGGCGCCGACGTCCAGCCGGATCGTCGAGAAGCTCGGGACCAAGGTGGTCGTGGGCACCGGGCTCAGCCTGGTGTCGGTCGCCCTGGTGCTGCAGCTGCAGCTCACCGCCGACAGCTCCTACGTGCAGGTCATGTGGCGGATGATGCTGCTGGCGGTCGGCATGGGCCTGACCATGGCGCCGGCCACCGAGTCGATCATGGGCTCGCTCCCGCTGGCCAAGGCCGGCGTGGGCTCGGCCATGAACGACACCACCCGCCAGGTGGGCGGCGCCCTGGGCGTCGCCATCATCGGCAGCGTGCTGTCGTCGGTGTACGGCTCCAAGATCGTCGACGCCCTGTCCGGCAAGGTGCCCGACCAGGCGCTCGAGGCGGCCAAGAGCGGCGTCGGCGGCGCCCTCGCCGTGGCCGACAAGGCCGGTGACGCGGGCGCCCAGATCGCGGACGTGGCCCGCAACGCGTTCGTCGACGCCATGCACGGCGGCGCGATCGTCGCCGCGGCAGCGGCCATCGTCGGCGTGATCGTGGCCGTCGTCTTCCTGCCGGCCCACGCCCGACCCGCGGACGAGGTGCTGCAGGAGCACGAGTTCGAGGCCGAGATGGCCGAGGCGGCAGCACACGGCGACGACATCGAGGTGGTGTCGCACCCGTGACC
>JAEXGP010000245.1 GCA_023450775.1 Actinomycetes bacterium
GCGCATGGCCGGTCGCCGCGTGGTCGACCCGCGCCTGGACGTGGACGCGCTCGCCGCGGCGTCGCCGCGGGTGGCCGCATGGGTGACGGCGCGCCGGGTCCCCAAGGTCGTCGTGGCCACCCAGACCAAGGTGCCTGAGGCGGTCGCCGATCCGACCGGCGAGCTGGTGCCGGTGACCCCGGTGCTCAGCGTCGAGCCGAACGACGACGCCGCGGTCGACGTGTGGCACCTGGCGGCGGCGCTCAGCGCCCCCACGGTGGCGGCGTCGGTGGCCCGGGACCACGCCGGGTCGGGTCTGTCGCTCGGCGCCGTGCGGCTGTCGGCCGCCTCGGTCCGGTCGCTGCCGTTGCCGGTCGACGCCGGTGCGTGGGCCGAGGGCGCGGCGCTCGCCCGACGGCTGCACCAGGACGAGGGCGCCCGCGCCGAGCTGCTGCGCCAGCTCGGCGCGGCGATGCTGCGCGCCCATCTCGCCGATCCCGATCCCGACCTCCTGGAGTGGTGGTGGGAGCGGAGCGTCGGCCGGCGCGGTCGGCTCACCGACGAACGTGCTTGACCGCGACCGGTCGGAACGTGTTCTCTTGGGCGATCATCAGGAGAGGCCCCGCGAGGGGTCCGGCAACCTGGGACGGACACCCAAGGTGCCATCCCGCTTCGGCGGGGATGTGGCCAGTCGGCGGCGCCGGCGGCAACCAAGTGTCCGCACGGTCCGCTCGCGCGGGCCCTCCCAGGTGCGGACCGCGCGTGGTCGCTCGCCCCACGAGCCCACCCACACACGCCCCGAACCGCACCAGCCCAGGCCCGCACCCCGTGAACCAGCTCTCCGAGCACGACATCCCTGCCACCGGCGCGTGGCGGCCCGGCGACCCCGTCGCCGAGCGGCGCTTCTGCCGCGTGGCGGGCGCGCACGACCCGGAGGCGACCGGCGGCACCGCCCGACCCTTCCGGCTCGAGGGCGGCGGACTGCTGACCGAGGTCGACGTGGCGTACGAGACGTGGGGGACGTTGGCCCCTGACGGATCGAACGCGGTGCTCGTGTGCCACGCCCTCACCGGTGACGCCCACGTGGCCGGTCGATCCGGTCCCGGTCAGCCCACCCCGGGATGGTGGGACGCGCTGGTGGGACCCGGCCGGGCGCTCGACACCGACGAGCTGTTCGTCGTGTGCTCCAACGTGCTCGGCGGGTGTCAGGGCACGACCGGCCCGGCCTCGATCGACCCCTCGACGGGCGCGCCGTACGGCTCGACGTTCCCGGTGGTGACCATCCGGGACATGGTCCGCGTCCAGGCGCTCCTGGCCGACCGGCTGGGCATCGCACAGTGGCGGGCGGTCGTCGGCGGCTCCATGGGCGGCATGCAGGCGCTCGAGTGGGGGGCGATGTTCCCCGAGCGCGTCGGCGCGCTCGTGCTGGCCTCGACCACCGCGTCGGCCTCGGCGCAGCAGATCGCCTGGAGCCACATCGGCAGGATGGCCGTGCAGGCCGACCCGCGATTCCGCGGCGGCGACTACTACGACGCCGCGCCGGGCGACGGCCCGCACCGCGGCCTCGCCGTGGCCCGCATGTGCGCGCAGGTCACCTACCGGAGCGACGAGGTGTTCACCGAGCGGTTCCACCGGTCGATGCTCGGCGCGCTCGACTTCACGCTCGAGCCGCTCTTCGACGTCGAGGGCTACCTCGACTACCACGGCCTCAAGCTCGCCCGACGATTCGACGCCAACAGCTACATCCGGCTCAACCGGGCCATGGACCTGCATGACGTGGCCCGAGGCCGCGGCAGCACCGAGGCGGCGCTGTCGCGCATCCAGGCGCCCACGCTCGTGGCGTCGGTGCGCTCCGACGGGCTGTACCCGCCGATCCAGCAGCACGTCCTCGCCGACGGCCTGCGATCGGTCGGCGGCGACGTGACCTGGGTCGACATCGACTCGCCGCACGGCCACGACGGCTTCCTGATCGAGACCCCGCAGCTCGCCCCTCCCATCCGCACGTTCCTGGAGACGACATGACGGCGCCCGACGACACCAGCACGCCCGACGACACCAGCACGCCCGACGAGACCGCCCCGAACGAGACCGCCCCGAACGACAATGCGCTGACCGACGACGCCACGCTCGCGTCCGACGCCGCGCTGTCGCCCGAGACCGTCGCGATCCGCGCCGGACGGACCCGCAACGGGACGGCGCTGGCCCCGACGATCGTGACCACGACGACGTTCGTCACGCCGTCGGTGGCCGACGGTCGTCGCATGGCCACCTCGACGACGGCGGACTCCTTCTACAGCCGCTACGGCAACCCGACGGTCAACGACTTCGCCGAGGCGGTGGCCGAGCTCGAGGGCGCGGAGGCCGCCCGGGCCTTCTCGTCGGGCATGGGGGCGGTCACAGCGGTCGTGCTGGGGCTGTGCTCCACCGGCGACCACATCGTGACCCAGCGCCAGCTCTACGCCGGCACGCAGCTGCTCTTCCAGGGCGCGTGCCCGCGCATGGGCATCGACGTGACGTTCGTGGACGGCACCGACCCCGAGGCGTGGGCGGCGGCGGTGCGCCCGGGCAAGACCATGCTCCTGTTCGCCGAGACGCCGGCCAACCCCCGGCTCGACGTGGTCGACCTGTCCGCGCTCGGCTCGATCGCCGGCCCGATGAAGGTGGTCGACTCGACGTTCGGCACGCCGCTCGGCCAGCGCCCGCTCGACCACGGCATCGACCTGTCGCTGCACTCGGCCACCAAGGCGATCGGCGGCCACAACGACGTCAGCCTGGGCGTCGTGTCCGGGAGCCGCGAGCTCCTGGACTGGATCTGGGGCTTCGCCGTCCTGCAGGGCGCCAACGCCTCGCCGTACGACGCGGCGGGCGGGCTCCGGGGCCTGCGGACGCTCGGGGTCCGACTGCGCCACCAGACGGAGTCCGCGCTGCGGCTGGGTCGCCTGCTCGAACAGGACGACCGGGTCACCGAGGTCCGCCATCCCGGTCTGGCCTCGCACCCGCAGCACGAGCTCGCGCTGCGCCAGATGCGCCTGACCGGCGGTCTGCTCACGTTCGACCTGGTCGGCGGGCTCGACGCCGGCTGCCGCTTCGTGGAGGCCACACGTGTCTGCCGGCTGGCGACCTCGCTCGGCGGTCCGGAGACGCTGGTGACGCACCCCGCGTCGACGACGCACGTCGGCCTGCTTCCCGAGGAGCTGGCCGAGGCCGGCATCACCCCGGGGACGATCCGCATGTCGGTCGGCCTCGAGGATCCCGACGACGTGGTGGCCGACGTGCTGGCCGCGCTCGACGCCGCCCAGGGCTGAACCCCCACCGAGCGCGGGGAGACGTGTGCCCGAGCTGATCGAGGTCGAGACCTACCGCCGTGCCGCCGAGCAGGTCGTCGGGCGGACCGTCGACGGGGTGCTCGCACCCGACGACTGGTTCCTCAAGCGCGGCGCGTCCGCCCCCGCGCTCACCGGTGCGCTGCTGGGCGAGCGGGTGCTCGCGGCCGAGCGGCTCGGCAAGCTGCTGATGCTGCCCATGAGCTCGGGTGCGGTGCTCGGCCTGCGGTTCGGGATGACCGGCCGGCTCGTGGTCGACGGCGCCATGCCGATCTCCCGGCTCGAGTACTCCAGCGGTCGCGTGGACCCGGCGTGGGAGCGCTTCGGCCTCGACTTCGTCGGCGGCGGTTCCCTGGTCGTCATCGACGCCCGGCGTCTGGGCGGCGTGGAGCTGGACCCGGATCTCGGCGCGCTGGGACCGGAGGCGTCGACGGTGACGGTCAGCCAGCTCCGGGACGCGCTCGGCACGTCCACCGCGCCGCTCAAGGCCGCCCTGCTGGACCAGCACCGGCTGGCCGGCCTGGGCAACCTGCTGGTGGACGAGACGCTGTGGCGCGTCGGGCTCGACCCGGCCCGGACGGCCGGCTCGCTCGACGCGGGCGAGCAGCGTCGCCTGGCCGCCGGCATCCGGTCCACGGTCCGGGACCTGGACCGCCGGGGCGGATCCCACACCGGCGACCTCCAGCAGGCCCGGGCCCGGGGCTCGGTCTGCCCGCGGTGCGGGACGCCGTTGCTGCGCCGGACGATCGGCGGGCGGACCACGTACTCGTGCCCGCTCGAGCAGCCGCCCGGATGAGGCGCGCGCCCGCTCGGCCGGGGACGGGCTCCGGGTCGTCGATGGTGTCGCCGGGGC
>JAEXGP010000259.1 GCA_023450775.1 Actinomycetes bacterium
CGATCTGCGGCCCGGAGGTCGTCGATCGCGCAACAGAACGGCGGGGACGGGGCGGGTCGGGGAGCGAGTTGGCTAGGTTGCCCGCCCATGCGAGCCGTGATGTGCCGGGAGCTGGGCGAGCCCGAGGACCTCGTCGTCGAGGACCTGGACACGGTGCCCTGCGGGCTCGACCAGTTGCGGGTCCGGATCTGGTCCTCGGGCGTGAACTACGTGGACGCGCTGTTCGTCCAGGGCCGCTACCAGATCAAGCCGCCGCTGCCGTTCGTCCCGGGCTCCGAGATCGCCGGCGAGATCACCGAGGTGGGCCCCGCGGTCGAAGGGTGGTCGGTCGGCGACCGGGTGATGGCGTCGATCGGGCTCGGCGGCTTCGCCGACGAGGCCGTGCTCCGCCCGGACCAGCTGACCCGCATCCCCGACAACCTGACGTTCGGGCAGGCCGCCACCATGGGCCAGTCGTACAGCACGGCGTGGTTCTCGCTCACGCGGCGCACCGTGCTGCGGCCCGAGGACTGGGTGGTGATCTACGGCGCGGCCGGCGGCGTGGGCCTGGCCATGCTCGACGTGGCCCGCTCGTTCGGCGCCCACACGGTCGCGGTGGCATCCAGCCCCGAGAAGCTGCGGCTGGTGATCGAGCGCAACGCCAACGTGGTGATCGACTCGTCGGTCCCCGAGGCCGAGGCCGGCCCGCTGCGCGCGCAGATCCGCGAGATCACCGACGGCGGCGCCGACATCGTGATCGACACCGTCGGCGGCCCGCTCGCCGAGGAAGGGCTGCGCGGCCTCCGCGAGGGCGGGCGGCTGCTCGTGATCGGCTTCGCGTCCGGCGAGATCCCGTCGCTGCCGGCCAACCAGGTCCTGCTGCGCAACCGGTCGGTGCTCGGCGTGGACTGGGGCGCGTGGGCGCTGGCGCATCCCCAGGAGAACGCCCAGCTGATGGCCGAGGTGCTGGCGCAGGTCGAGGCCGGCGCCCTCTCCCCCATCGAGCCCACGACGCTGGCACTCGAGGACGTGGGGGTGGCGCTGCGCGACCTGCTCGAGCGACGGGTCGTCGGCAAGGTCGCGCTCGAGTCCCGAGCCCGCTGACGCCCGTTCCGGAACGGGAGCAGCGACTCAGCCGGCGGCGGCCGGGTCCTGACCCTTGGCCAGGGCGTCGACGGCGGGGCCGAACTGGTCCATGGGGATCTCCCCGCTGCCGCGGGCCACGACCTTGCCCTCGCCGTTCGTCATGACGAAGTACGGGAAGCTCACGAGCCCGTAGTCGGCGGCGGCGGCGGACTGGTCGTCGTCGAGCAGCACCCGGGGTGTGACGCCCTCCTCGACGATCCAGGCCGACGGCGGGTAGTTGCCCCGCGGCTCGTTGACCGCCGTGCTGACGAACACGATCTCGACGCCTTCGGGAAGGTTGCCGTCGTCGATCCACTCCTGGATCAGCGGCACCTCCTTCTGGCAGTGCGGGCACCAGTGGGCGACGAAGACGATGACCCTCGGCGTCCCGTCGCCCGGATCGATCGTGATGTTGGAGCCGTCGAAGCTCTCGCCCTGCAACTTGGGCGCCGGCTTGCCGATCGCGGGGTCGTCCTCCGCGGTGGTGAACGGGCTCGACCCGGTGACCTGCGGCATCTCGGGCAGCGGCTCGCCGGTCACCGTGACATCCGCCGTCTCCTGCTTGGCGTCGGCCGCGGCTGCGGCACCGGTGCCGGCGGCCGCCGACGAGCCGTCGTCGTCGGACCGGGTCGCCAGGAAGGCGATCAGCGCGCAGACGGCCACGACCAGCACGGTCGCACCGATGACCAGCGGGTAGGTCATCTTCCGCCGCTCCTGCGCCTGGCTCAGGCGGGAGTAGGGGTCTGCGCCGCCGTGGGGGTCGCGCTTGCGGTTCGAGCCGGTCATGCCGGCACCTCCTGGGGGGATGGGTCGAGGGACGGCCCCGCATCGGCGGCGAGGACCGAGCCGGCCCGACGTTCCGCCGAGCGGGCGATGAGCACGAGCGTGGAGATGAGCACGAAGCCGACCCACGCCATGCCCGGGATGGACAGGAAGTGGAACTCCCAGATCCAGAGCGTGGAGCACGAGGCCTCGAGGCTGCAGGACGTGGAGACCGAGTCGGGGAACCGCTCGTGCAGGTAGTGGTAGGTGCTGATGGCGGCGCCGATCAGCGCGATCGGCAGCACGTAGCGCCAGATCCCCCGGTCCTTGCGGAGCGCGGCGATGCCGAGCACGACGACCAACGGGTACATGCAGATGCGCTGGTACCAGCACAGGTCGCACGGGACGAAGTGGCGCACCTCGGACATGTAGAGGCTGCCGAGCGTGCACGTGAGCGCCACGCCGAACGCGAGCGGCAGGGCGGCGTCGGACACGGCGTCGCGGAGCGACTCGCCGCCCGGGTCCAGCCCCCGGGTGCGGGCCACGACGGCGAACACGGCCGTGGCCGCGACGAACACCAGCCCGATGACGGCCAGCATGGCCAGGAAGAGGCTCACGGTGTCGTTCGACATCCCGGCCGAGGGTATCGGCAGCGCCCCACCGGACCGGCGGACGGGCCTCCCGCGCTGAGAAGCCCGCAAGGCGGCGGCTCCCCGCGCTGACCACCGTTCGACCGGGACGCACTTGTAGGGTGCCGCCCATGTCCGTCTACGACGCAGATCTCACCGCCCTCGACGGCACGCCCGGCGTGCTGGCCGACCAGAAGGGCAAGGTCACCCTGCTGGTCAACGTGGCATCGAAGTGCGGCCTGACGCCGCAGTACACGCAGCTGGAGGAGCTCCAGCAGCGCTTCGGCGACCAGGGCTTCACCGTCGTCGGCGTGCCCTGCAACCAGTTCATGGAGCAGGAACCCGGCACCCCCGAGGAGATCGCCACGTTCTGCTCCACCACCTACGGCGTGAGCTTCCCGCTGACCGAGAAGGTCGAGGTCAACGGCGACGACCGCATCCCGCTCTACGCCGAGCTCACCGCCGTGCCCGATGCGGACGACGGCACGGTCGGCGACATCCGTTGGAACTTCGAGAAGTTCCTGGTGGGCCGCGACGGCGACGTGATCGCCCGCTTCAACCCCACCGTGGTGCCCGACGACCCCAAGATCGTCGGCGCCATCGAAGCCGCGCTCTGATCCCTCGGCCGACGGGCTGGGCCGGCCCGGTGGCGTGATCAGCCCGACCGGCGGGGTCAGCCGATCGGTGCCGGCACGTGCGAGCCGGGCCGTGACCGGCGGATCAGCCAGGTCACGAGCGTTCGCAGCTCGGAGATCACGAGCAGCGGGACCACGCTGAGCACGCACACCAGCCACTCGTCGCTCGACAGCGACGTGGTGCCGAACACGTCCTGCAGGAACGGCACGACCACCACGAGCACCTGGGCGATGACCACGCCCGAGACGGCCAGCCAGAACGTGCGGTTGGTGAGGCTGAAGCGGTTGAACACCGACAGGTCGCCGGAGCGCACGATCAGCGCGTTCACCATCTGCAGGAACACGAAGGCGGTGAACGCCATCGTGAAGCCGGGGTCGTCCTCGGTGGCCACCGCGGGCGACGAGTCCGTCCAGCCGGCAAGGATCCACATGATCGTGAGGGTCATGATCGCGGCGGTGATCACGATCGGCACCAGCCGCGCACCCGACAGGATCCGCTCCTCGCGGTCGCGCGGCTCGCGGTCCATCACCCCCGGCCTCGGCGGGTCCATGCCCAGGCTCATGGCCGGCGGCCCGTCGGCCAGGATGTTCACGAACAGGATCTGGATCGGGTTGAACGGCGCCGGGTAGCCGGCCAGGCGGGCCGTGAGGATGGTGGCGATCGCGGCCACGTTCGTCGTCAGCTGGAACCGGACGAACGTGACGATGTTCTCGTAGATCGCCCGACCCCGCTCGACCGCCTTCACGATCGTGGCGAAGTTGTCGTCGGTCAGGATCATGTCGCCGGCTTCCTTGGTCACCTCGGTGCCGGTGATGCCCATGGCCACGCCGATCTCGGCCTGCTTCAGCGACGGCGCGTCGTTGACGCCGTCGCCGGTCATGGCGACGACCTCCCCGTTGGACTGCAGCGCCTTGACCACCCGCACCTTGTGCTCGGGCGACACGCGGGCGCACACGCCGATCTCCTCGATGCGCTCGGCGAGCTCCTCGTCGCTCATGTCGTTGAGCTCGGCGCCGGTCACGACGGAGCCCGGGATGCCGAGCTCGGCGGCGATGGCGCCGGCGGTCGTGGCGTGGTCGCCGGTGATCATCCGCACGCCGATGCCGGCGTCCTTGCACTCGGCGACCGCGGCCACCGCCTCGGGTCGCGCAGGGTCGAGGATGCCGATGAGGGCCTCGAGCGTGAGGCCGTCGATCTCGGCCGACAGATCCATCGTGTCGTCGCCGTCGCCGGCCCCCGGGTCGACCCGGTGCTTCCCGAGCACCTTGGTGGCCACCGCCAGCACGCGCAGACCCTGGGCGCCGAGGGCGTCGTTCTCGTCCTGCACCCGCCGTCGCCCGGCGGCGTCGAGCGAGTCGGCGCCGTCGTGCACGCGCTTGCGGTCGCACCGCGACAGCACGACGTCGGGCGCGCCCTTGACGACCAGGAGCGAGCCCTCGTCGCCGAGGGGGTGCAGCGTGGCCATGTACTTGACGGCCGAGTCGAACGGCACCTCGTCCAGTCGCGGTGCGTCGTCGCGCAGCACGTCCGGGTCCAGACCGACCTTGCGCGCCGCCACCACGAGCGCCCCCTCGGTGGGGTCGCCGACCAGCTGCGGTTCCCCGTCGTCGCCGCGGCGGATGTGGGCGTCGTTGCAGAGCACCGCAGTGGTGAGCGCCCACCGCAACGTGTCGTCCTCGGCCGCGTCGTGGCCCGGTCGGTCCGCGGCCGAGCCGTCGGCGGCGCGGACCGCGCCGGCGTCGCCGTAGCCCAGCCCGTCGAACTCGTAGGTCCGGCCCGCGGCGATCACGCGGGTGGCGGTCATCTGGTTGAGCGTGAGCGTGCCGGTCTTGTCCGAGCAGATGACGGTGGTGGAGCCGAGCGTCTCGACCGACGCCAGCCGCTTCACGATCGCCCGCTCCTTGGCCATCCGCGACACGCCGATCGCCAGGGTGACCGTGACGACGGCCGGAAGACCTTCGGGGATGGCGGCGACCGCCAGCGCGACGGCACCGAGCACCGCCTCGCCCACCTCGTCACCCTGGGACAGACCGACCAGGAACACCGCGAGCACGGCAATGCCGGCGATGAGGGCCAGCCGCTTGCCCAGCTTGTCCAGCTGCTGCTGCAGCGGGGTCTCCTGGTCCTCGGCGGCGCTGAGCAGGCCGGCCAGTCGGCCGACCTCGGTCTCCATGCCCGTGGACGTGACCAGCATCTCGGCCCGGCCCCGCGTGAGCGTGGTGTTCATGTAGCCGCAGTTGGCGCGCTCTGCGAGCGCCACTTCGCCGCCGCCGATCTCGATCACGTCCGTGGTCTTGTCGACCGGCACGGACTCGCCGGTGAGCGTGGACTCGTCGACCGACAGCGAGCTGGCGACCAGGAACCGGCCGTCGGCCGGCACGCGGTCGCCGGCCTCCATCAGGACGATGTCGCCCGGGACGAGCTCGCGCGCCGGCACCTCGAGCGCGCCGCCGTCGCGCCGCACGCGGACGACGACCTCGAGCATCTCCTGCAACGCGGCCAGCGCGTCGTCCGCCCGGGACTCCTGCACGTAGCCGAGCACCGCGTTGATGAGCAGCACGATCGCGATGACGATCGGGTCCTTGAGGTCGCCGACCGCTGCCGACACGACCGCGGCGCCGATCAGGATGAAGACCAGCAGGTCGTTGAACTGGTCGAGGAAGCGAAGCCAGGCCGGCCGCTTGGGCGCCTCGGCCAGCTCGTTCAGGCCGAAGCGCTCGGTGCGCTCGGCCACCTCGGACGAGCTGAGCCCGCGGGACGGATCGACCCCCAGTCGCTCGGCCGCCGCGTGGCCGGAGATCCGGTACCACGGCACCTGAGCGCCGGCGACGCCGGTTCGGGGGGCGGTGGGCACGTCGGGGCTGGGCTCGGCGGGCATGGTCGCAGGAACCTACCCGAGGGAGCCCGCGTCCCGGACGCGGGACGGCCCCGGTGCCAGCGCACCGGGACCGTCGACGATCGTGCAGCGGCGCTGCGTCGGGAGCGGGCCGCTCAGCGCAGGCGGTCGCTCACCACGGACACGGCGGCGCCGACGTCGCGCAGCACGGCCACGGCGTCCAGGTCGAGGTCCTCGTTCACGTAGTCCTCGAGCGGGAGGAGCAGGGCCACGGTCGAGGTGGCCTGGCCGCTCCACTCGTCGGCCACGATCACGACCTCGCCGTGCTCGCCGGAACCGGTCTCGACGCCGCCCGAGTAGCTGGCGGACTGGAACCGGACCGTCAGCGGCACGTGACCGGCCCGTACGGCGGCGACGTCGTCGCCCTTGATCCGCCCCAGGGTGATCGACATGTTCTCGCCGGCGTCGCCGTCGAAGCGCAGCTCGTGGTTGGTGTCGCCGGCGCTGCGGTCGGTGGTGGTGAAGCCCTGCGACTCGGCGCCGGACACGACGGCGTCGACGAACGCCGCGTCGAGCGCCGCCACACGGTCGCCGGCCTCGGCCCGCCGCTTGGAGCGGTCGACCAACCGGGCGAACAGCGAGCGGTGCTCATCGGTGACCGTCGAGCTCTTCACGACCTCGGGGGTCACGACCTCGGCCTCGACGATCTCCGCCTCGGCGACGGGGGCGGCACCTGCGGGGGTCGAGGTG
>JAEXGP010000265.1 GCA_023450775.1 Actinomycetes bacterium
AGCCGTCGCTGGTGAACAGGACCCGACCCTGCAGCGACGGGTGCCCGGTGAGGTACCGCGTGGCGAGCGTGCCGCCGTTGTCCAGGAAGAGCAGGAACCGGCCGCGGCTGTCGGCGACCGTCGGCCAGCCGCCACCGGAGCCGGAGGTGGTGACCGCGGTGCGGAGGTCGGGTGCGCTGCCCCGGACGTCGTCGGGCGTGATCAGCCGGTCGCCGAGCACCGCGCTGATGTCGGCGTCGAGGGCATCGAGCTGCGCGGCGTCGAACTCCTGGATCGGCGTGACGTCGAACGGCGACGGCAACGGATCCTGCTTGAGCTCGAGGTTGATCGTGATCGGCAGGTGGCCCGGATGGGCGTCGGACCAGGCCTTCATCTCCTGGAGGCAGCCGACCAGCGTGGGGCACGTCGACAGGTAGTCGATCTCCTGGATGTGCAGCACCTTGAAGCCGGGATCGCCCACCCCGGCCGGGTACGGCTGTCCGAGGAGCTGGGCGGCGAGCGGCGCGGCGAACCGCCCGCCCGTGGGGTCGGCCCAGATGTCGAGCTCGAAGCTGCGGATCCCGCTGTCGAGCTGCTGCGTGAGCGGGCGGTGGCCGTAGTTGAGCTGGGCCGGGTCCAGACCGCTGCCGGCCAGCTCGGGCACGGCGGCAGCGCCCAGGCCGAGCGCCGCGAGGAGGCCGAGCGACGGCGTGGTCTTGTAGGAGTTGTGCGAGCCCAGGTACTGGAGCTGGTTCAGGCCGATCGCGTCGTCACCGGCCGGCACCGACGGCTCGGGCTCGCCGGGTCCGGTGGGCGCGGGAACCGTGCAGGCCACCGCGGCCGCGCTGATCGCCACCACCGCCACGACCCATCGGGCCGATCGCATCGCTCGCTTCGCTGCCCCCACGGCACGCCCCCAGCTCCGCCGGGTCTCCCGCGAGTCCCGGACCGCCAGACATGGTCCCAGCCCGATCGGCCGGGGGCAACCTCCTCGTCGCGTGGCGTTCATCGGCGCCGCTCGGGCGCCGGTCTCACTCGGGTTCGGGAGCGGAACCGACGACGTAGATGAGGTCGCCGGTCGCGACCGTCACGCCGGAGGCCGTGCGCACCTCGACCTCGCAGAACACCACCCGCTTGCCGCGGCGCCGGACCCAGCCCTCGGCGACCAGGTCCTCCTGGCGCACCGGCTGGATGTAGCGGACCGACATCTCGATGGTGGAGAACGGCCGCGGGTCCGTGTAGGCGGTGCCGATGGCGGGGACGACGGCCGTGTCGATCAGCGTGGCGATCGCGCCGCCGTGCATCAGGCCCTGCGACTGGTTGAGGTCGCTGCGCCACGGCATGCTCAGCCGCGCGTAGTCGCGTCGGAGCTCCTCCACCTGGATGCCGAGGAGGTTCGGGAACCAGCGCCGGTCGCCCTCCTCGGAGAGGAAGCTGGACCATCGCTTGGCGACCGACGGCGACAGCAGGTCGAACTCCTCGGCTCGCCACGTCCTCGACATGGCCGGAAGTCTGCCCGATCGGACCCGACGCGTGGGGCGGAGTCGGCACCGGCGCACGCCGTCGTGGACGGACGCGACGGCCGTCGCCACCGGAGGCCGAGAGGCGATGCGGCCGATCGAGCGGGCGCCGCGTACCTTGGGGCAGCTTTCGTGACACCACGACGACGGAAACCGATTGACCGCTGCGCCGGTCCAGCCCGAGGAGATCCCATGGCCGAGGCCTACATCATCGACACCGTCCGCACCCCCGTCGGCAAGCGTGGCGGCTCGCTCTCCCAGATCCACCCGGCCGACCTCGGTGCCCACACGCTCAAGGAGCTGGTGAAGCGCACCGGGATCGACGCCGGCGCGGTCGACGACGTCGTCATGGGCTGCCTGGACACCATCGGCTCGCAGGCCGGCGACGTGGGCCGCACGGCGTGGCTCGCCGCCGGTCTCCCCGAGCACGTGCCCGGCACGACCATCGACCGCCAGTGCGGTTCCTCCCAGCAGGCCGTGCACTTCGCCGCGCAGGGCGTCATGTCCGGCACCCAGGACCTGGTGGTCGCCGCCGGTCTGCAGAACATGTCGCGCATCCCGATCAGCTCGGCGATGCTCGTGGCGGAGCAGTTCGGCGACACCGACCCCTTCTCGGGTTCGACCGGCTGGGTGGAGCGCTACGGCGACCAGGAGGTCAGCCAGTTCCGTGGCGCCGACATGATCGCCGAGAAGTGGGACATCTCGCGGGAGGACATGGAGGAGTTCGCCATGGAGTCCCACCGTCGTGCGATCACGGCGCGGGCCGAGGGCCGCTTCGAGAACGAGATCGTGGAGCTCAACGGCCTGACCTTCGACGAGGGTCCCCGCGAGCCGAACCCCGAGAAGATCGCCTCGCTGCCGACGCTGCGTGACGGCGGCCGGATCACCGCCGCCGTCGCCTCGCAGATCTCCGACGCCTCGGCCGCGATGCTCATCGCCGGCGAGCAGGCCGTGAAGGACCACGGCCTGAAGCCGCGGGCCCGCATCCACCACCTGTCGGTCCTGGCCGACGATCCGGTGTACATGCTCTCGGCGCCGATCCCCGCCACCCAGCGTGCGCTCGAGAAGGCGGGCATGACGCTCGACGACATCGACCTGGTCGAGATCAACGAGGCCTTCGCCTCGGTCGTGCTGGCGTGGGCCAAGGAGCTGGACGCGGACCTCTCCAAGGTCAACGTCAACGGCGGGGCGATCGCCCTCGGCCACCCGCTCGGCGCCACCGGCGTCCGGCTGATGACCACGATGCTCAACGAGCTCGAGCGCACCGGCGGCCGCTACGGCCTCCAGACCATGTGCGAGGGCGGCGGCCAGGCCAACGTGACGATCATCGAGCGCCTGTAGCGAAGCGGAGGCTCTCGATGATCGTTCCGCTTCTGGGGTGGCTGGGCGGGGTCGGCGGACGTGTGACGATCATCGAGCGGCTGTAGCGAAGCGGAGCGGCTGTAGCGAAGCGGAGCCGCTGCTGTGGCGGAGGTTTCCGTCGTCTGACGACGACAACCTCCGCCGAAGTGCGCCCGGGGTCAGCTCTCGGAGAGCACGAGGTCGGTCGGCTCGAAGTCGACCTGGACGATGCGCCCCTGCGCGTCGTGCTGGAACGTCCACTTGGCCAGCACGACGCGACCCTTGTAGCCGGCCCACGGGCCGTCCTGGATCGTGAACAGCAGGATCACGTTCGGGTACGCCAGCTCGACCTCGGCGGTCAGGTTCGAGGTGCGGCCCAGCTCCTCGGGGATGCCCGGACCCACGACGCTCCAGTCGATGACGCCGGTCGCCGTGCCCTCGCCGCGGAAGGCGTTCATCGAGGGCATGTCGGTGGTCAGCCGGATCGCGCCGGTGGTCCGACCCTCGACCGACACGCAGTCGAACGTCGCGCCCGGCAGGAGCTCCATCCGCTGCGGCGTCCGAACGTCGTCGGAGATGCGAACGCCGGGTTCGACGGTGGAGCTGCCGCTGAACCGGCAGCGGACCTCGTCGTAGAGCGCGGCGTCCTCGGGATCGAGCGGCGGCAGCGTGGTCATGACCGGGCCGGCGTCCTCGGCCCCGAACGGCTCGGCGGGAGCGGGGCCCGAGACGAAGCCCCACACGATCGAGCCGAGCCAGAGCGCCAGCGCACCCACGATGATGACGACCACGATCAGCCACACCCGGCGCTCGCGCCGACCGCGGTGGGGCGACAGGGTCGTTCGGATCGGCGGCACCCACATGGGCAACGGGTGGGACGGTCCGGAGTAGGGCGGGTCGTGGAACGAGGGTGCCGACTGCGTGGTCGGTGTGCCCTCGACCCGGTGCGGCAGCCCGGACGCTCCGGGCGGCGCGGTGGTGAACGCCGGCGGTTCTGTCGGATCTCCCGACGAGTCGCGCTCGGGCGCCGGTCCGTCCGGTGGCACCCATCCCTCACCCATACGACCCACGGTACCGACCGTTCGGGGCCGGTCCTCTGGCGTACGCCGTGGTCGTCCGACGACAACCTCCGCCGAAGCGCGCCCGGGGTCAGCGCGCCGCCGTGGCATCCGCCACGAGCCACGGCGTCCGATCGCGTTCTACAATCTGTTGAGTCCATCGGGTAACTACCGGCCAGTGTCGGACACGGCGGCCCACCACCATCACTGGAGGTGTCCCCATGTCCGCTGCCGCACCGACGATCCCCGTGATCGACCTGTCGACCGCCACCGGCGACGAGCTCGTCCAGGCGCTGATCGACAACTCGTGCGCCTTCCTCGTCAACCACGGCGCGGTCGACAAGATCGCCCGCGTGCTCGAGACCTCGCGCGAGTTCTTCGACCTTCCCCGAGAGGAGAAGGACCTGGTCCGCTGGGGCGGTGAGCTGCCGTGGCAGGGCTTCCAGCCGACGCACGAGGGAGGCCCGCAGGCGCTGCTCCTCGAGCGGTACGAGATCAACCTGCAGCCCGGCGGTCGCACCGACGCCGACGGTCGACCGGTGCCGCTCGACGACTGGGCCGCCACGTTCGACCAGTGGCCCGAGCGTCCCGCCGATCTGCGCGCGGCCTGGACCGAGCTCTACGACCACCACCACCAGCTGGCCACCCGGCTCACGCACCTGATCGCGGCCACGCTCGACCTGCCCGAGGCCGACCTGCCGGCATGGACCGACGGCCAGCACGCCAACCTGGTCTGCAACCACTACATCGCCCAGGACGAGCCGCCCGAGCCGGGTCGGATGCGCCAGCGCCCGCACACCGACATCGGCGGCTTCACCCTCCTCTGGGCCGACGACCAGCCGGGCGGGCTCGAGGCCAAGATCGGCCCGGGCGGCACCTGGGTGCCGGTCTGGTTCCCGCCCGGTGCGATCCTGCTGCAGGTGGGCGACATGCTGCACCGCTGGAGCCGGGGTCGGATCCCCGCCAACGACCATCGCGTGGTGAACCCCGAGCACGTGCCCGGTCAGCCGACGAGCGACCGCTTCTCGATCGTCTACTTCCAGTACCCCGACCGGGACACCTGGGTGGCGCCCGACGAGGGTGAGGCCATGCACGCGGGTGGGCACCTGGTCGACCGCATGGCCGAATCGGACCTGCAGGACGCCGGCGTCCTGGCCGCCCGCCTGTCCTGACCCGCCTGTTCTGACGGGCCGCACCCGCTCGTTCTGTTCCACCTTTTCGACGTTGCAGCGTCGAGAAGTTGGAACGAAACGGGTCGGGCATCGTCAGACGCCGACCCAGTGGCCGTTCACGTCGCTGCGGTCGGGCACCTCGTCGCGTTCGGGCGCGGGTTCCTCCGCGGCGTGGCGCAGCGAGCGGTACCCGGCGGCGCGCATGACAGCTCGCCGGTCGAACCCCGGGCCGTGGTGCTCGGGCACCACCCGGTCGTCGCCGGCCAGGTAGCGGAGCGCCTCGACGATGCGCGGTGCGCTCCGACCGTCGCCGTACGGGTTGACGGCCGCCAGCATCTCCCGACGCTCGGGGGTGTCGTCGAGCAAGCGCTCCGCCCAGTGGACGATGCGATCGGGGTCGGTCCCCGCGAGTCGCAGCGTGCCCGCGTCGACGCCCTCGGTCCGATCGGTCTCGTCGCGTGCCACGAGCACCGGCGTCCCGACGACCGGCGCCTCCTCCTGGATGCCGCCCGAGTCGGTGACCACCAGGTCGGCCCGGGCGAGCAGGTGGGCGAACTCCACGTACGGCATCGGCTCGGTCAGCACCACGTTCGGCCGGTCGCCCAGGTGCGGCACGAGCTGGTGGCGGACGACAGGGTCCGGGTGCATCGGCACCACGAACCGCGTGTCGGGGCGACGGTCCGCCACCGTGGCGATCGCGGCGGCGATGCGTCCGATGCCGCCGTCCCGGTGCTCCCGGCGGTGGGCGGTCAGCACGAGCAGCGGACCGGGCGACGAGGCCACCGCGGTGACCGCGGGGTCCGTCGGCTCCTGCTGCAGGCCGGCGGCCCAACGCATGGCGTCGATCCCGGTGCTGCCGCACACGTACACGCGGTCGTACGGGATGCCCTCCCGGACCAGGTGCTCACCGTTGAGGGGCGTCGAGGCCAGGTGGAAGCAGGCGATCCGGGAGATCAGCCGGCGGTTCGTCTCCTCGGGGAACGGCGTCGACGACCCGATGGTGTGCGCGCCCGCCTCCACGTGGACCACCGGCAGGCGCAGGTGGAACGCGGACAGCGCGGCGGCCATCGCCGAGCTCGTGTCGCCGTGCACGAGCACCGCGCCCGGGTCGCCGTCGCTCGGCGCGTGCGGTCGGTCCGCGGACTCGCCGTAGCGCTCGCGGACGAACGCGTCGAAGCGCGTCGCAACGGACGTCACCAGCTCGTTCAACGTGACACCCGGTCCGCCGCAGCCGAGGTCGACGTCGGCCGTCATGCCCGCGGTGGCGAGGACGGGATCGACGAGGTCGCGGTGTTCGCCGGTCGACACGACGACGGGGTGCAGCGACGGGTGGTCCCGCAGCGCCAGCACCAGCGGCAGCATCTTGATCGCCTGCGGACGGGTGCCGACGACCAGCAGGATCTGGATCGGCCGGCGGGGCGGGGTCCGGCGATCGTGGGTCACGCCCGGCGGCAGCATGCCGTCGGGCAGCGTGGCCCGCCCCCGGACCGGCTCGGCTGCCGCGTGGTCCTTCGACGTCGACATCCCTCGACGCTATCCACGGGGGTCCAGGAAGCCTCCCGGGTCGTCCCGGTGGACCCCACCCCCGCGCTCGCCCGCAACACCGACGATCGTCCGGTTTCGTTCACGACCGGGCGACGCCGGCCGATGGAGGTGGGGACGGGGCACGCGTCGCCCCGTGGCGGACACGAAGAACAGCTGGGGAGCATGCAGGAGCGCGAGACAGACCTCGACCTCAGGGTCGGGACAACGGACGGCGGACGGGACGGACTGCACCGCATCGTCGATGCGACGGCGCTCGGGACCTCCGATTCGCTCGCACGGCACCGGCACGGTCTGCTGACCGGGTTGTCGGTGGTGGTCGTCGACCCGGACCCGGTGGCGTCCCAGGTGGTGTCGGCGGCCGTCGAGTGGGCACCCCCGGACTTCCGCGTCGAGTTCGTGCTCGGCGACCCGTCGACGACGCTGACCGATCGCCTGGACGTCCTCGCCTGGCCGTGGAGCGCCGTCTCGGTGCCGACGGGACGCGCCGCCGCGCTCGATGCCGCCACCGCGGTGTCCTCGGGCGAGTTCGTGGTGATCGGCTCCGGCACGGTCGGCACCCACGGCCCGGGCGCAGCCGTTCACGACCGGCAGGGCGAGCGGGACGGCGGCCACGCGTTCGACCGCCTCGGCGAGGCGTTGAGCCTCATGTGGGTCAACGGCGCCGACGCGCTCGTCCTCGGACAGGCTCCTGAGGTCGAGCCCGCATCGGTGGTCGAACCGGGCGGCGAGGACCGGCGCGCCGTTCGGCTCGCCCTGGCGCTGGGCCTCCGGCGGGGCGGCCGATCCGGGCTCGTGGTCCTGCGCCGGTGGGTCGCCCGGTTCCTGTTCGACGACATCGCCGCCGCGATCGATCCGCTCCACGAGTTCGCCGACCGGGTGCGGCTGCTCGAGCTCCGACTGCTCGAGGTGCTCGGCACCGACTGAGCCGTCGAGCGGACTCCGAGCACGGCGACGGGTTCGAGGCGAAACTGGAACGCGTTCCAGTTTCCCGGCCTACGATCGGCGCCCGTGGACTTCGAGGACTCGCCAGAGCTCGCCGAGTTCCGTGCCGAGGTGCGGGACTTCCTGGACGCGCACGCCGAGCTGCGGCGGGGCGACGAGCGGGACTGGTCGCGCAACGGGGCGGCCACCGACGAGGAGGTGGCCGCCGACTACCGGCGTCGCTGCCGTGAATGGCAGCGGACCCTGGCCGACAACGGCTGGGCGGGGCTGACCTGGCCCACGGCCTTCGGTGGTCGGGGCGGCACGCCGGCGCACCAGATCGTGTTCAACCAGGAGCTCGCCCGCTACGACGCCACGTCGGGGTTCATCACCGCCGCGCAGGCGCTGGTCGGTCCGACCCTCATGCAGCACGGCACGCCCGAGCAGCAGCAGCGCTACCTCGAGCCACTGCTGCGCGGCGACGAGTGGTGGTGCCAGCTGTTCAGCGAGCCGGGCGCCGGTTCCGACCTGTCGTCCCTCGCCACCCGCGCGGTGCTCGACGAGGCCACCGGCGAGTGGGTGGTCAACGGCCAGAAGGTCTGGACGTCGAACGCGCAGTACGCGGACTTCGGCATCCTCGTCGCCCGGACCGACCCCGACGTGCCCAAGCACGCCGGGCTCACCTACTTCATCGTCGACATGCGCACGCCGGGGATCGAGATCCGGCCGCTGATCCAGGCGCAGGGCGTCGCGCACTTCAACGAGGTGTTCCTGAGCGACGTGCGCATCCCGGCCGAGAACGTGGTCGGCGAGGTCGGCGACGGGTGGCGCGTCACGCGCACCACGCTGCGGTCCGAGTCGTCGATGATCTCCGGCGCCGGCCAGGCCACGCCGTTCACCGCGGTGCTCGCGCTGGCCCAGCAGCGGGGACGGAACGCCGATCCGGTCATCCGTCAGGACCTCGCCCGGGTGTACTCGAACGAGCAGATCATGAAGTGGATGGGCTGGCGCACGCAGACCGCGGTGATGACCGGCCGCTACGAGCTCGCCCTGCACGGGTCGCTGCTCAAGAACTTCTTCACCCGGTCCTTCGCACACAAGGTCGGCCTCGCGCTCGACATCGAGGGGGCCGAGGGGATGCTGTCGGAGGACGCCGAGGGCGGCGGCTTCTGGCAGTACCAGTTCATCAACCAGTTCGCGTCCAAGATCGGTGGGGGGACCGAGGAGGTCCATCGCAACAACCTGGGTGAGCAGGCGCTCGGCCTACCCAGGGAGCCGGCGGTGGACAAGGACGTGGCCTGGAACCAGACCCGTCGCTCGTGATCTGACATCGCTCGTGATCTGACACCGCTCGTGATCTGACATCGCTCGTGATCTGACATCCGCTGCGCCCGGCGGCAGTCGCCGGACCAGCTCGCACCACCAGGGGGACCATTCGCATGCTGCTCGAGGGCAAGACCGCCGTCGTGACCGGGATCGGACCGGGGATGGGGCGCGACATCGCGCTCTCGCTCGCCCGGGAGGGGGCCGACGTCGCGCTCGTCGCCCGCTCGGACAAGACCGTGCCCGCCGTCGCCGCGGAGATCGAGGCGATGGGGCGGCGCGCCGTGCCCGTGTATGCCAACATCGCCGACGCGGACGAGTGCGCCCGCATGGCGTCCGAGGTCGAGGCGGCGTTCGGCGGCTCGCTCGACATCCTGGTCAACTCCGCCTTCTACGGCGGGCTCGACGAGCGCTTCGAGGACGCGGACCTCGACAAGTGGCAGCGCCCGATCAAGGTCAACTACCTGGGCACGCTGCGCGTGACGCAGGCGCTGCTGCCGCAGCTCAAGGCCGCAGGCGCGGCCCGCGGCGACGCCCGCATCGTCATGGTCAACACCATGTCGGTGCACCACCTGGAGGCGGGTGCGGGCGCGTACGCCGGCTCCAAGGCCGCGCTGGGCGCGGTGTCCAAGACGCTGGCCCTCGAGCTCGGCGAGTACGGCATCCGGGTCAACTCGGTGCACCCCGGCTACATCTGGGGCGACAGCGTCCAGATCTACTTCCAGTGGCAGGCCGACGAGCGGGGCGGCGACACCACCTGGGAGACCATCTACGAGGAGCGGGCCGCCGAGACGGCGCTCGGCTACCTGCCGCACAGCTCCGAGATCGCGGGTGCGGTGGTGTTCTTCGCGTCGCCGCTCGCCAAGTGCGTCACCGGGACCGCGCTGCCGGTGAACTCCGGCCACTGGATGCCGCCCTCCGCGTAGCCCACGACCATTCTGACCACCGAGAACGTGCCATGGCGCGGTGCTCGGTGGTCAGAAACGTGTCGTGATCAGACCTCCATGTACTTGCGCTTGGTGCGCCTGGCGCCGAGCCCCATGCCGATCACCACGCCGAGCAGCGTGGTGATGGCGAGCACCAGCCACAACGGCAGCGAGACGTCGGTGACGAACAGCGTGACGTTCGCCGTGTCCGTGTTGGTGACGATGAAGACGAGCAAGAGGACGGCGATGACCGCGCCGCCGATCTGACGCCCCGTCGGGCGGAAGGGTTCCTTGGGCTCCGGCCGTGCGCCACCGCTCATCATCGTGGGTCCACCTCTCGCTCGGGCGTGCGCCGGAGCGGCCCGGCCGCAGGCAGGCCGCGACCGGGATCGGCTCAGGCGGCGTCGGGGTCAGGGTACGGGAGGGCGCCGTCGTGGTCGGCGATCCACGCCTTGATCTCCCGCATCATCCATCTGGTGTCGAAGAGATCCATCTGTCGGGAGATCCTTCCCTCGCCGGCGTAGGTCAGCACCGACGCGCCGGGCACGTCGTAGAACGAGCCGTCCGCACGTGTCCCGGGCAGCCGGTTCACCCAGTGGTTGAGGATGACGCCGTGCTCGGTGTCGTAGGCGACCGCCGAGATCGGGAACGACCAGTCGTCCAGTCCGGTCATCGACTCCTTCAGGAACGCCCGGATCGCGGGCAATCCGTGGCTCCAGCCGTAGACCGAGTCCAGGTAGCTGGCGTCCTCGGTGAACAGGTCGCCGAGGCCCTCCCAGTCGCCGGCCTCGTGGCGTGCCCGGTGCTGCGCGTAGAAGTCCCGCAGCTCATCCTCGCCGTAGCCCATGCCGTACCCCCTCTGGTCGTGTCCGGTCCCGCCGCCGCCTGCTCGTCGGTCTGCCATGCACCTACCCCCGCAGTTCGGCGACCAACGCCGCCTGCTCGTCGAGGACGGGCAGCACCTCGTCCGCTGGCGCCGACGGGATGCGGAAGACGCACTCGGTGACGCCGATCTCCGCGAAGTGCGCCAGCTTGGGCGCGGTGGGCAGCGACCCGAACGGGATGATCTGCATGGCCTCGGGGTCCCGGCCGGCCGCGGCGACGGCCTCCTTGTAGCGGGGGATCGACTCGGTCAGCCCGGCACCGCCGATCGGGATCCAACCGTCCGCGTACTCGGCGAGGTGGGCGAACATCTTGGGACCGGCGCCACCGCCGATCAGCACCGGCACCTTCACATCGGGCTTCGGCCATGACCAGGTGTCGGGGAACGACACGAACTGGCCGTCGTAGCTCGCCACCTCGTCGGTCCACAGCGCCTGCATGGCCATCACGTGGTCGCGGGTGTGCTCGCGGCGCGTGCGGTAGTCCACGCCGTGGTCCTCCATCTCGTCCTCGTTCCAGCCGAAGCCGATGCCCATCTCGAAGCGCCCTCCCGACAGGTTCTGGAGCGTGGCGACGGCCTTGGCGGTCACGATCGGCTCTCGCTGCGCCGGCAGGAGGATGCCGGTGCCCAGGCGGATGGTCGAGGTCAGTGCTGCGGCGGCAGCGAGCGAGACCAGCGGGTCGACGCTGCGCTTGTACTCCTCGGCCAGCTCGGCGTCGCCGGTCGGGGGCGGCGTCCGGCGGCTCGTGGGGATGTGGGTGTGCTCCGGGATCCAGATCGAGTCGAACCCGCGCTCCTCAGCGGCGACCGCCAGGTCCGTGACGGGCATCGACACATCGGTCGAGAAGATCGTGACGCCGAAGCGCACCTGCGGGACCCCCTTGGTCGGCGAGCGGGTGTGGGCCGGCTCGTCGCGCCGGTCCGCACGGCCGCGGAGCGTACCGGGTTTGTGCCGGATGTGACGGGGTGTCAGATTCTCTGGCCATGGGAATCTGTGACGGACGAGTCGTGATCGTGACCGGTGCGGGCCGGGGCCTCGGGCGGGCCCACGCCCTGGCGTTCGCCGAGCAGGGCGCCAAGGTGGTGGTCAACGACCTGGGCGTCGCGCAGGACGGCACGGATCCGTCCGACACGCCGGCGCAGCAGGTCGTCGACGAGATCGTCGCCGCCGGCGGCGAGGCGATCACCTCGAGCCACGACGTGGCCGACTGGGACGCGGCGGGCGAGATGGTGCAGTCCGCCATCGACGCGTTCGGCGGGCTCGACGTGGTGGTCAACAACGCCGGGATCGTGCGCGACCGCATGTTCGTGAACTCCGAGCAGTCCGAGTGGGAGGCGGTGCTGCGCGTGCACGTCATGGGTCACGCCGCCCCCGCCCGGCACGCGGCTGCCTACTGGCGGGGCCGGTCCAAGGCCGGCGAGCCGGTGGACGCCCGCATCATCAACACGTCGTCGGGTGCCGGGCTCATGGGCTCGATCGCGCAGGCCGCCTACTCGGCCGCCAAGGGAGCGATCGCCAGCCTCACGCTCGTGCAGGCCGCCGAGCTCGGCCGCATCGGCGTCACCGCCAACGCGCTGGCGCCGGCCGCCCGCACCCGCATGACCGAGGAGGCCTTCGCCGACATGATGGCCGAGGTCGAGGAGGGCGCCTTCGACGCGATGGCCCCCGAGAACGTGTCGCCGCTGGTGGTGTGGCTGGGCTCGCCCGAGTCCGCCGACGTCACCGGCCGGGTCTTCGAGGTCGAGGGCGGGATCATCGGCATCGCCGAGGGGTTCCGCCACGGTCCCCGCTTCGACAAGGGGGCCCGCTGGGACCCGGCCGAGATCGGCCCGGTCGTCGCCGACCTCCTGCGCGAGGCCACGCCGCCCACCCCGGTCTACGGCGCCGGCTGACGGGCGGCGTCGCCCCGACGACGGGCGCGGGCTGCACGTCGGGGCGCCGGGTGTGTACCGTTCGGGGTGCAGCGCGCACCCGCACGGGGCGCGACCGACCGGGGAGCAACGCCATGTCCGAGCCTCGTCGCCGCATGTTCGCGTCGAAGATCCACCGCGCCACCGTCACCGGCGCGGACGTCGACTACGAGGGTTCGGTCACGATCGACCAGGACCTCCTCGACGCCGCCGGCATCCTCGAGTGGGAGGAGGTGCAGGTCTGGGACGTCACCAACGGCGCCCGCCTGGCCACCTACGCCATCGCGGGGGAGCGGGGCAGCGGCGACATCTGCATCAACGGCGCGGCCGCCCACCTGGTGCGCCCCGGCGACCTGGTCATCCTCGCCACGTTCGTGGACCTGGACGACGCCGCGGCCCGCGCCCACACCCCGACCGTCGTGTTCGTCGACGAGCAGAACCGGGTGCGCGAGCAGCGCGCCGAGGTCGCCGGTCCGGCGCCGGCTCCCTCGCTGAACTGACGGTCCGGCGACTCGACCCGGACGCGCAACTGGCTGCCGTTCCGGCGGTCAGGACGACCGGAACGACAGCCAGTTCGCAGATCCGCGGGTGATCAGCTGAGGCGCTCGATCACCATGGCCATGCCCTGGCCGCCGCCGACGCACATGGTCTCCACGCCGAACGTCTTGTCGGACTCCTGGAGGTTGTGGATCAGGGTGGTCATGATGCGGGCGCCGGTCATGCCGAAGGGGTGACCCAGGGCGATCGAGCCGCCGCGGGTGTTCAGCTTCTCCATCGGGATGCCGAGCTGGCGGGCCGACGGCAGCACCTGGGCGGCGAAGGCCTCGTTGATCTCGAAGAGGTCGATGTCGTCGATCGACATGCCGGCCCGACCGAGGGCCTTCTTGACCGCCTCGACCGGGCCCAGGCCCATGATCTCGGGGTTCAGGCCGGTGGCCGCCGACGAGATGATGCGGGCGAGCGGCGTGAGGCCGAGCGCCTTGGCCTTGGTGTCGCTCATGACGACCACGGCCGCCGCGCCGTCGTTCAGCGGGCAGGCGTTGCCGGCGGTCACCGTGCCGTCGGGACGGAACACCGGGGCGAGCGAGCTGACCTTCTCGTAGGTGGTGCCGGGGCGGATGCCGTCGTCCTTGGTGACGACGCCGTCGGGCGTGGTCACGGGCGTGATCTCGGCCTCCCAGAAGCCGTTGTTGAGGCTCTCTTCGGCGAGGTTCTGGCTGCGGACCGCGAACTCGTCCTGGTCCTGGCGGCTGACGTCCTCGAGCTGCGCCACGTTCTCGGCCGTCTGGCCCATGGCGAGGTACATGTCGGGCAGGCCCTTCTGCGGCTCCCACTTGGGCGCGCCACCCGCGGCGCGCTCGGCGGAGTGCGCCTCGGCGTCGGCGAACAGCGGGTTCTTGGGGCCGTCGGCCATGCCGAAGGGGAAGCGGCTGGCGGTCTCGACGCCACCGGCCACGAAGACGTCGCCGTCGCCGGCCTTGACGGCGTGCGCCGCCATGCGGATGGTCATGAGCGACGAGGAGCAGTAGCGGTTGACCGTGGCGCCCGGGACGTCGTCCAGGCCGGCGAGCACCGCGGCGACGCGGGCGATGTTGTGGCCGGACTCACCGGCGGGCTGGCCGCAGCCCCAGAGCACGTCCTCGATCTCGGTGCGGTCGAGCTCGGGCACCTTGGCCAGGACGGCGTCGATGATGTGGGCGGACAGGTCGTCGGGGCGCAGGTCCTTGAGCGAGCCCTTGGACATGCGTCCGATCGGCGTGCGGGCGGTGGCGACGATCACGGCCTCGGTCATGGCGGTTCCCCTTGTCAGCGACCAGGCTCCCCCGGTCGGCGTCCAGCTGTGGTCTCCGGAGGTTACCCACGGGTAACCGACCGGCCCAATCGACGCGGTCAGCCGACCGGGATGACGCTGAGGGACGCCGGGGGTGCGGGTCAGGGGAAGAAGCGGCTGACGGTGTCGGCCACGCAGGCCGGCTTGGCGTCGGGCTCGCCGTCGCCGGTGAGGTCGCGCTCGACGGTCACGCGAACGGTCACCTGCACGCCGCCCTTCTCCTCCGAGGCCCCGACGATCTCGCCGCGGGCGCGGACGCGCGCGTCGACCGGCACCGGCGCGGGGAACCGCACCTTGTCGAGCCCGACGTTCACGCCCATCGAGAACTGCTCGACGGTGAGCAGCTCGGGCAAGAAGAGGTTGACCATCGACAGCGTCAGGTAGCCGTGGGCGATCGGCCCGCCGAACGGCGACTCGGCCGTCGCCCGCTCGACGTCGACGTGGATCCCCCCGCCGTCGCCACCCTGCCTGACGCCTTCGGCGGCTCCCTCGACGTGGTCACCGGTCGCGTCGGCGAACTCGTTCACGCGGTCCTGGGTGACCTCGACCCAGTCGGTGGTGCCCAGGTCGGCGCCGACCATGTCGAGCAGTGCGGTGGGTTCGGCGACGGTCGTCATGTCGGGACTCCTCGAAGTGGCGTTCTGTTGCGCGATCGACGACCTCTTTGCCGTACATCGCGCAACAGATCGTCGTGGTCGGCGGTCAGGGGTGCTGGCTGGAGACGGCGAGGACCTCGCCGGTCATGTAGCTGGACAGGTCGCTCGCCAGGAACACCATCACGTTCGCGATCTCCCACGGCTCCGCCGCGCGGCCGAACGCCTCCTTGGCGGTCAGCTCCTCGAGCAGTCCGGGAGGCGTGACCTTGGCGAGGTTGGCGTGCATGGCCAGGCTCGGGCTCACGGCGTTGATGCGCACGCCGTGCTCGGCGGCCTCCATGGCGGCCGAGCGCGTGAGCGCCATCACGCCGGCCTTGGCCGCGGCGTAGTGCGACTGGCGCTCCTGCGCCCGCCACCCGAGCACCGACGCGTTGTTCACCACCGCGCCGGAACCCTGCTCGTACATGACCGGCAGCACCGCCCGCAGGCACTTGAACGTGCCGGTCAGCGTGACGCCGATGACCTTGTCCCACTCCTCGTCGGTCAGCTCGGTGACGAGCCCGTTGCCGCCGAGGCCGGCGTTGTTCATCCAGACGTCGATGCCGCCCATCTCGCCCATGGCGGTGACGACCAGGCCCCGCACGTCCGCGTCGTCGGTGACGTTGCACACGACGGCGGGCGGGCGGACACCGAACTCCTCGCCCAGCGCGTCGGCGGTCTCACCGATGCGACGCTCGTGCGCGTCCGAGATCACGATCTCGGCGCCCTCCATGAGGCACCGGCGCGCCAGCGCGCCGCCGATGCCGGTGCCGGCGGCAGCGGTGATGACCACGCGCTTGCCATCGAGCAGGCCGCGACCGGGCGGTTCGGTGGGGGTGGGTTGTGCGGCCATGGGACCTCCGTCGGGCTCAGCGTGGCTCGCGGGGGAGCCCGAGGGCCCGTTCCCCGATCAGGTTCTTCTGGATCTCGTTCGAGCCGCCGTAGATCGTGTCGGAGCGGCTGAAGAAGAACAGCTTGTGCAGCGGCGACATCTCGAGCTCGCCGGCGTCGCCCTCCTCGGCCTCCGAGTACCGGGTCAGCATGGACTCCGGCCCGATCACGTCCATGGCCAGCTCGCCCATGTCCCGGTGCAGGTTGGCCCAGTAGAGCTTGTTGATCATGGCCTCCCGCGGGAGCGCCACGTTCTCGTCCACCCGCAGGGCCCTGACCGCGTTCCACCGCATGATCCGCACGCGGATCCAGAGGTCGGCCAGGCGCTGGCGCACGACCGGGTCGGCGATCGAGCCGGTCCGGCGCGCCGCCTCGGTGATCTCGCCGAGCTCTCGGTCGAACGCCATCTGCTGCCCGAGCGTGAGCACGCCCCGCTCGAAGGCGAGCGTGCCCATGGCGACCTTCCATCCGTCGCCCGGCGCACCGACGACCAGGTCGGCCGACGTGCGGGCGCCGTCGAAGAACACCTCGTTGAACTCGGCGGTGCCGGTGATCTGACGGATCGGGCGCACCTCGATGCCCGGCTGGTCCATGGGGACGAGCAGGTACGACAGCCCCTTGTGGCGTGACGAGCCCTCCTCGGTCCGAGCGACCACGAAGCACCAGTCCGACCACTGCGCGAGGGAGGTCCAGACCTTCTGGCCGTCGATGACCCACTCGTCACCCTCGAGCCGGGCCTTGGTGGAGACGTTCGCCAGGTCCGATCCGGCGTTGGGCTCCGAGTAGCCCTGACACCAGAACTCGGTGCCCGACACGATCCCGGGCAGGAAGCGCTGCTGGATCTCGGGCGACGCGAAGTGCACGAGCGTCGGACCGAGCAGGCCCTCGCCGATCAGACCCGCGCGACCCGGGCCGCCGGCCCGGGCGTACTCCTCGTGGAAGGCGACCTCCAGGTGCAGCGGCAGTCCGCGACCGCCGTGCTCGACCGGCCAGCCCACGCACGTCCAGCCGCCGGACGCCAGCTCGCGCTCCCAGGCCATCCGCTCCTGCACGAACGCGTGCTCGTCGCCGGGGCCGCCGCGATGGCGCAGGATCTCGAACTCGCCGCGCAGGTGCTCGGCCATCCAGTCGGCGACCTCCTGGCGGAACTCGCGCTCGGACGGGACGGCGGATCCGTCTGTGCTCTGGGCCCGGGTGGTGTCCACGGCCCACGACGATAGATGGAACTGACGACCCGTCAGAAAGTCGGGGGCGGTGGGGCCGAGCGCCACGAGCGGTCGCGCGATGGGCCGAGCGTCGCCAGCGGTCGCGCGATGGGCCGAGCGCCGCCGGCGGTCGCGCGATGGGCCGAGCGCCGCCAACGGAATGGCCGGCGCTCGTACACTCGTCGCCGTGGCGGGATCGAGGAACCGGACCGCATGGGTCCTCGGCGGTGTCGTCGCCGTGCTGCTCGTGGTGATCGCCGTGCTGGCGGTGCTGCTGGTGCGCTCCGACGACGACGACGGCGCGCCGTCGTCCACCACCTCGCCCGAGCGGCCGACCACCTCGGAGCCGACGCCCGGTGGGGGGTCGATCCCGCAGGTCCCGACGTCCACGACCTCCACGCCCGACGGGTCTGTGTCGTTCCAGGACGTCACCATGCAGGAGGGCATCGTCCAGCGGCAGTACCTGGTGGTCCGACCTGCGGACTCGCCGCTCGACGAGCCGCTGCCCACCGTGCTCGTGCTGCACGGCCTCGGCGTCGACCGCTTCGCCATGGCGGCCGTCGCCCCGTGGGCCCGGGCCGTGGCCCGTGACGACTTCGTGGCGGTCTTCCCGCAGGGCGTCCTGAGCTCCTGGAACGTCGGTCCGTGCTGCCCGCCGGCGTCGCTCGCGGGTGTGGACGACGTGGGCTTCCTCGGTCGGGTGATCGATCAGGTGACGGCCCGGCCCGACGTGGACCCGGACCGGCTCTACCTGACCGGCTTCTCGAACGGCGGGATCATGGCCTACTCGCTCGCCTGTGCCCGGACCGACGACTTCGCCGCCGTGGCACCGATGGCGGCGGTCAACCTCACGGGCTGCTCGCCGTCCCGGCCGATCTCGCTCCTCCACATGCACGGCGACCCGGACCCGACCGTGCCGTACGACGGCGCCGCGTCGCTGAGCCAGCTCCTGTCGTCCAAGCCGTTCCCGGCCGTGCCGTCGTCGGTCGCGGCGTGGGCGAAGGCCGACGGCTGCGACGCGACGCCCGATCGGACGGACGAGCGCGGCGGCGTGACCGTGGACGTGTGGCCGGGATGCCCGAAGGGGATCACGGTGGAGCTGATCACGTATCCCGGCAACGGCCACAACTGGCCGACCGAACCGCTCGACGGCCTCGACGAGCTGCTGCGGTTCTTCGACCTGCAGTCCTGACGGCCCGGCTCGGCGGCCGCCGTCCCGAGCCGCCGGTGACCGGATCGGGACGCCGGCGCCGCGGTCAGACCCGGGCGAGCGGGACGACCGGCGCCGTGCGCTGGCGCATGGACGGGTGCGCCCGGGAG
>JAEXGP010000344.1 GCA_023450775.1 Actinomycetes bacterium
TCCCGGGGGCGGGATCGGCGTGGCGCGTCCGGCTGCGGCGGTCCTCGAGCGTGGCCGCTCCGGTCGCCCCACCCAGGACGTTCATCGGATCGGTCGTGGTCGGGATCTCGGTCGCCGTCATGCCGCCTCCGCCGTTCGTTCCTGGTCCCGGAGCGCACGTGTGGCCTCGACCACGTCCGCCACGGTCGTGTCCAGCACCACCACGAGCGCCGCGACCAGCAGCACCAGCGCTGCGACCACGATGCCCGTCCCGCCCAGCTCCTCGAGCCCGTCCGCCGCGGGCACCGGTCCACCGTCGAGGACCGCCGCGACGAGCGCCACCGCAGCCGACGCCACGTTCACGCCCACGTGCACCCAGCTCGGCGGGGCGCTGCGTGCGCCGAAGCACCCGCACGACTCGAGACCCCGCCGGCGGGCGAGCACGACCACGACCGCGAAGCCGAGGTAGGCGAGCGCCACCCCGACGGCCAGCACGGGTCCGCCGACGGCGAGCGCCCCCAGCCCGAGCGCCACCTCGACGGCGCCCACGACCCGGGCCGTACCCGTGCCACGGACCCTGCCAGGAGCTGCCGGGCGGGCGAGGCCCAGCGAGGCCAGCGTCCCCGCCACCTGCGTGGGAGCGGACAGCTTGGATGCACCGGCGACGACGAGCACCAGGCAGACGGCCCAGAAGAGGGCATCCACGGCAGACACGGCGCTCAGGCTAACCGGAGCGTCCGGGCTGCGATCCCGGTGGGTGGGTGGATCTGCCCGCACGTGGCGATGTTCTTCGTCCGCGTGTCAACCGTTCGGTACGTTCCAACGTCGTAGGAGGGTGTGTTGCCGGTGCCGGTGCGTGATGAGGAGTTCCGTGCGTTCTACGAACGCATGCACGACCGCGCCCTGCGGACCGCCCGCCGGCTCGTCGGCAACGAGGCCGTCGCCGAGGACATCAGCGCCGAGGCGCTCGCCCGCTCGTACTCCAGGTGGGGTCAGGTGCGATCGCACCCCAACCCCGACGCGTGGCTGCTCCGGGTGGTCGGCAACCTGGCGATCGACCACATGCGCCGCGAACGCCGGTCCGGGCCGTCGCCCCGCACCGAGCAGGCAGCGGTCGACCGACCCGACGACGACGCCGTGCTGCGCGTGGACCTCGCCCGAGCCGTGCACAAGCTCTCGAACCGCCAGCAGGAGGTGGTCGTGATGCGATACCTCGTCGACCTCAGCGAGGACGAGGTGGCGTCGTCCCTCGGGATGTCCGCAGGGTCGGTCAAGACCCACCTGTCACGGGCGAGCGGGCGGCTGCGCGGCCACATGGCCGAGCTGGACGAGATCTCGGCGGGGGCCGACTGATGCCGTCGACGGGCCACTTCCCGCCGTCATCCCGCCCCGACGAGCGCTACCGGGCGGTCCTCGCCCGGGGTGCGCAGCTGCAACGGAGGGACCGCATGCGCAAGGGACTCGTGACCGGAGGCGCCGCGCTGGCGGTCGTGCTGCTGGTCGTCGCCGGCGTGCTCGCGTTCGGCGGCGACGCCGAGGACGGCCAGGACACGGCGAACTCCGACGATCGCCCGACCACCACGGCGTTGTCGGACGAGCTCACGGTCACGGCGACGAGCGCTGCGGACGTGCTCGACGTGGACGTCGACGACCCGGTGGTCGACATCGCGGACGCCACGAAGGTCTGCGTGCACGTGCGCCTCCAGGGCGAGGGACCGGCCGAGATGGCCGAGGCCGAGGGCTCGTCGTGCTGGAGCCCCCCCGAGGGCGACGCGCTCACCGAAGCAGCGCTCCCGCTGGTCACGGCCGAGATCGGTTGCTCGGCCGTGACGATCGAGCGACCCGACCCCGACGCGCCGACGACGACCACCACGACCGTGCCCGGAGCGGTCCACCACTCGTTCCGCTTCACGCTGCCGGAGGGCCTCGACCCCGGCACCCACGTGGCCGAGGTGACCGCCGTGGTCGGCACGGGGGACGGCTGCGCGACGGCAACTCCGGGCGACGACGAGGACGTGGCGACCACCAAGGCCACCGTCGAGGTGCCCTGATCGGCCTGCCGCCGGTCGAGTGTCCGGTCACCCGCCCCGGCGGGCGATGACCTCGTCGTAGAGCGCCTCCCAGGACCGGACCGCGGCCTCCGCGTCGAAGCGGTCGAGGCCGACCTCCCGGGCCCGGGCCCCCATCGCCGTCCGCAGCTCGGGATCGTCGCGGAGCCGCGTGAGCGCCGCGACGATCGCGTCCAGGTCCTCGACCGGGACGACGAGGCCGGTCTCGCCGTCGTCGACCGCCTCGCGCACGCTGCCGACCTCGGTCGCGACCACCGGCACGCCCGCCTGCATGGCCTCCATGACGGTCACCGGGAACGCCTCCAGCCGGGACGGCAGCAGGTACACGTCGAAGGTGGGCAGCACGTCACGGGCGCGGTCGTCCCAGCCCCGCAGCTCCACCCGGTCGCCCACGCCCAGCTCCTCGACCAGCGCCTCGAGCGCCGGGCGCTCGGCGCCGTCGCCGACGACGACCAGGCGCGAGCCCGGGCCGAGGCGCTCGACGGCGCGGATCGCCAGGTCGATGCCCTTGACCGGGTCGTGGCGCGACAGCATGCCGACGGTGAAGTCGTCGGTGGTCCGCGGCGGTGGGTCGAGCTCCACGATCGGCACCCCCGAGTGGATGACGCGCATGGATCCTTCGGGCAGCTCGCCGAGCTCCTCGATGATCCGGGCCGCCCGGTGCCCGACGGCCACGTGCGCGTCGGCACGCTCGGAGGTGATCCGCTTCAGCCGGTTCGACAGCGACGACCACGTCCCCACCGGGGAGTGCTCGAGCACCACCACCGGGAGGCCGGGGATCGTGAGCGCGGCGGCCAGCGCCCACTGGCACGACGACATCGTGGACAGGTTGAAGTGCACCAGGTCGGGCCGCAGCCACTTGAACGCCCGGCGGTGCTGGACCATCGCCCGCACGTCGCTGCGGTCGTGGATCTCGTCGAGCACCATGTACCTCGACCCCGGACGTCGGGCGGCCAGCCACCGGATCACGTCCTCGTGGGGACCGACCACCGTCACCCGGATGTCGGAGCGGAACCGCTCGATGAACATGCCCATCGACGACTCGGCCCCGCCGCGCTCGGCGGCGTCGGTGTAGACGACGAGGTGCATGGGGGGGATCTCGGGGCCGGTGCGGGACGGGGTCGGTGCGGGAAGCGGTCGGGGCGGGAGCGCCCGGCTACAGGTAGCCCGGGGCGTGCAGTGGCCAGGGCCGCTCCACCTCGAGCAGTCGGGCGAAGCGCAGCGGGACCTCGTCGAAGTGGCGGCGGCCGATCACCTGCAGGCCGATCGGCAGCCCGTCGGCGCTGAGGCCGGCCGGGACCGAGACCGCGGGGTTCCAGCAGAGGTTGGCCAGCATCGTGAACGGCACGCTCATGGCCTGGTTGACCTCGACGCCGCCGATCACCGAGGGCGACGGCCCCTTGGCCGGGAAGGCGGGCACCGCGGTCGTCGGGGTCATCAGCACATCGATCTCGCTGAACAGCGTGGCCATGTCCCGCTGCAACTGGAGCCGGCGGCGGTAGCCGTTGACCAGCGTGCGCAGCGGACGGTCGTAGGTCGCCTCGAGCGACATCCGCACGAACGGCGTGAGGTCGTCGGCCCGCTCCGGCCAGTGCTCGTGCTCCTGGATGCCGAGCCACAGCGACATGGCGCCCGCGCTCAGCCAGGTGGCGACCGGGTCGGTCAGGTGGACGTCGACGTCGATGAGCTCCACCCCCGCCGCCCGAGCGGCGTCGAGCGCCGCGGCGTGCGCGATCTCCTCGACCTCGGGGTCGACGGGAGCGAACCCGAGCGTGGAGGACCAGCCCACCTTCAGCTTCGACACGTCGAGCGTCTCGATCGCGTCCTCGTAGCGCAGGGTCGGCGGCGGCAGCGACAGGCGGTCGGTGTCGTGGGGCCCGGCGGTGATGTCGAGGTGCCGGGCGCTGTCGGCGACGGTCGTGGTCAGCGCGCCGTAGCACGCGGTCTCGGACGGGTCGTCGTCGGGGTGCGGGATGCGGCCGTGGCTCGGCTTCAGACCCACGAGCCCGGAGAACCCGGCCGGGATGCGGGTGGAGCCGCCACCGTCCGACGCCGTGCCGAACGGGATGAGGCCGGCCGCCACCGCCGCGGCGGAGCCGCCGCTCGAGCCGCCGGGCGTGCGCTCCAGGTTCCACGGGTTGGAGGTCGCCCCCCAGGCCTTGGTGTACGTGTACTGGATGGTCCCGAACTCGGGCGCCGCCGTCTTGCCGAGCGGGATCGCGCCGGCGCCGCGCAGACGCGCCACGTGCTCGGAGTCCTCCGTCACGGGCGGGCCGCCCTTGTAGAGCAGCGACCCGTGGCTGGTGGGCATGCCCTCGCAGTCCTCCAGGTCCTTGACCCCGAAGGGCACGCCGGCGAGCGGGCCGAGCAGGTCGCCCTCGCCCGCGGCCAAGCGCCGGTCGACGTCCTCGGCGGCGCGCCGGGCTCCGTCGGCGTCGACGTACACGAACGCGTTCAGCGCCTCGTTGTGGGCCTCGATGCGGGTGAGGCACTCCTCGACGAGCTCGAGCGAGGACTGGCGTCCCTCCCGGATGGCCGCCGCGGCCTCGATCACCGACGGCATCGGCTGGCCCTGCAGGCTGGTCGTCACGATCGCACCTCCGTTCCGTTCTGCTCCGTGTCCTTCTCCGTGCCGCCCTCGGCGCCCTGTGGCCGGCCGATGCTCCTGCCCCGCCACGGTCGAGTGCCGAAGCGGTCCAGGTGCACGACGTCGCCGACCGGCTTGCGGGTGGTCGGCCCGTAGCGACCACGGGGCCAGCCCAGCGGCACCATGCACACCGGTTGCACGGTCATCGGCAGGCCGAGCGTGCGCCGCGACAACGTGACGCTCCAGAGCGGGAGCGTGATCAGCGAGGCGCCCAACCCCATGGCCCGGGCCGCCAGCAGCAGGTTCTGCACGCTCGGGTAGATCGAGCCGTAGTGGCTGCTGGCCGCCAGGGCGGGCACGGCCGCGAACCGCTGCACGCCCTCCAGGCACGGCACGACGACGACCGGTGTCTCCTCGAAGTGCTCGACCTGCCAGGCCACCGCACCGAGGACCCGCTGCATGGCCGGATCGTCGCGGACGACCCGCTCGCCAAGGCCGCCGTAGAGGCGCCATGCCTGGCGGTACCGGTGGGCGAACGTCGCCAGGATCTCACGGTCCTTCACGACCACGAACTGCCAGTTCTGCCCGTTCGACCCGGTCGGCGCCTTGAGGCCGAGCTCGATGCAGCGCAGGACGATGTCGTCGTCGACGGGATCCGGCAGGACCTTGCGCACGGCGCGCTGGGTCTCCATGGCCTCGACGAGCGGCATCTCCAACCGCGACGCGACCGCCCGGTACGAGCGGTCGCCGTCGGGTGCCCGTTCGTTGATCGTCATGCGCCCCCGTCCCTCGTCGTCGCGGTGTCGCAGCGTACGTGGTCGTCCGGACGGGTGACGCCTCGGTCGCCGCCGATGGCAAGCTGGTCCCTTGCGACTCCCGATCCCGCGGCTGCCGCGACCGAGACTGCCGGCCCTGCCCGCCTGGGACGCCGCGCTGGAGTGGGCCGGCCGCTGGGCCGACGAGGCCGACCACCTCCACGCCCTCGGCGACGATCCCGCTCCGGGCGCACCGCCGGCCGGCGTGGCGGCCTCCGCGTGGGCGATGGCCAAGACCGGCGTCACCGTGCTCGGCGCACCCATGAGCATCCCGGCCATGGCGGTCGCGAGCCGGAGGGCGCAGCGGATCGCGCTCGACCGGATCGCGAGGTTCGACGAGCACCTCCACGCCCTGGCCGAGGGTCGCGAGAGCCCGCTGCCGGCGCCCCGGCGCGGCCGCGTCGCGTCGGACCGCCGCATCGTCATCACGTCCGACCTCCACCGCTGCATCCCCGGACGCCTGGACTGGCCCGCGCGCCAGCGCACCAAGGAGCTGACGCTGCGGGTGCTGACCCGCTACGCGGAGGACGGCTGGGACCTGATCGAGAACGGCGACGTCGAGGACTTCTGGATGGTCGGCGGCTCCACGTGGGGAGCCGTCTACGACGTGGCCCGCATCACCGGCGGCGTGGGCGGACGGGCGGCCGACGTGCCCCGGCGCCAGCTGCTCGTGGAGCACCTCGACCGCATCGTGGCCAACAACGCCGCCACGTACCGCCTGCTGCGCGAGGGCTTCTGCGCGGATGGCCGCTACCACCGCACGATGGGCAACCACGACGACGTCTACGCCGACGAGCACCTCGTGGAGCACCTGCGCTCCCACCTGCCCGGGACCGAGGTCGTGGACACGCTGCTGCTCACGAGTCCCGGCGCCATGTCCCGCCCCGGCGGACCGGATCTCGAGGGCCTGGCGGCCGTGGACGCGGTGGTGGCCCACGGTCACCTGACCGACGCATGGAACGGGCCCGGCACCGCGTTCCTGGGTCAGGCGATCACGTGGCTCGCCACCGCGTTCGACGACCTGCCGGGGCTGGGCGGCACCGTCGACGGCCTGTCCGACGAGGAGGACCTGGGCCGCCTCCTCACCGGCCGGGGCCGCAACCGGCTCATCACGCTCGACCCGAGGTTCGGCGGGAACCGCCGGTTCGACTCCCTCGACGAGCAGCGGCTGTTCCGGCACCTCGACGCGGTGGCGCGGGAGGGCGGCGCGCCGGAGGGCGTCTGGCCGTGGCTGCTGTTCGGCCACACCCACCTGCCGATGCTGCGACCGGTCGACGCCGACGGCCACCCGGTGCGGTACGCCAACTCGGGCACCGGTCTGCTCGAGCGAGCGGTCAGCATGATCGAGTGGGACCCGGTCGAGCGCGAGCCGCACCTGGTCGTGTGGACCGACGAGCCCGACGGACCGCGGCGCGTGGAGCTCGTCCCCGACGGACGGCACCTCGCGGTCGCGGACCGCGGCTGAGCCGACCCGCGGCGCGGTCAACGGCCAACCACGGCGGCGCCATTGGGTGGTTCTGCCCCCGCGAACCGCTTTCCGCATGGGTCATCAGGTCGGTACGTTGCGTGCAGATGCAGCTGGGGCGCGATCATCGAGCGGGCGTGCCCGCCACCCCCGGCACCGCGACGACGCCGACGGCGACGCCTGCCGATGCCGTGGGAACGCCCGACGAGCCGCGCCCCGAGGTCGAGGTCCTGCGTCGCGACCCGCTCCCCCGCCGT
>JAEXGP010000006.1 GCA_023450775.1 Actinomycetes bacterium
GCCTCCCCCGCCACCGCCCATCACGGGCGCGGGTGAGGGCCCCGAGACCCCCGGAGGGAACAGCTGATGGCCGGCAGCGGCACCGCGCACCTGCGTCCGGCCGAGGACGTGCTGCTCCGGGTGGAGAACCTGGTCGTGGACTTCCCCGCCGGTCGCAAGCAGAAGGTCTCCGCGGTCGCGAACATCTCGTTCGACGTGGCGCAGGGCGAGACGCTGGGCCTGGTCGGCGAGTCGGGTTGCGGCAAGTCGACCACCGGCAAGGCGATCATGCAGCTGCCGCGTCCGACCCGCGGCTCGGTCCGGTTGGACGGCACCGAGCTCACCGCGCTGGCCGGCGCCGAGCTCCGCAAGGTCCGCCCGCGGATGCAGATGATCTTCCAGGACCCGATCAGCTCGCTGAACCCGCGGCGCACGGTGTCGCAGATCGTCGGCGAACCGCTGTCGATCTGGAAGACCGGCGACGCCACGACGCGGGCGTCGAAGGTCGAGGAGGTGCTCTCGGCGGTCGGCGTGGACCCGGTGGCGGCCACCGAGCGCAAGCCGCACGAGTTCTCCGGCGGTCAGTGCCAGCGCATCTCGATCGCCCGGGCGGTCATCACCGATCCGCAGCTCATCATCTGCGACGAGCCGGTCTCGGCCCTCGACGTGTCGGTCCAGGCCCAGATCCTCAACCTGCTCGAGGACATGAAGGCCCGCTACGGGCTGACCCTGGTGTTCGTCGCCCACGACCTGGCGGTCGTGAAGAACGTCTCGGACCGCGTGGCCGTCATGTACCTGGGCAAGATGTGCGAGATCGGACCGCCCGGCGCGCTGTACGCGCACCCGGCGCATCCGTACACCGAGGCCCTGGTCGCGGCCATCCCGCTGCCCGACCCGACGATCGACGCCTCCGCCACCCAGCACCTGGGTGGCGAGCTGCCGTCGCCGCTCGACCCGCCGTCGGGCTGCCGCTTCCGCACCCGCTGCAACCGGGCGCAGGAGATCTGCAGCACGGCCGAGCCGCAGATGCAGAAGGTGGCCGAGGAGCACTACGTGGCCTGCCACTTCCCGCTCGAGACCCCGGTGGCCGAGCCGGGCGTCCACTGAGACCGCGCTGAGGCGGTCGCGCTGACCCGCTCGCCTGGGTCGGCGGCACGCCTGGGTCCGGCGCGGCGTGCCGTCAGGCGGTGTCGGCCGACAGCGGCGGCACCGGCGGCGGCGCGCCCAGCTCGTCCACGCCCCGGTCGAGCAGACCTTCCAGCAGACGCACCAGTGCCCGCACGTCCGCCGGGTTCGACGACATGCCGAGCGACACCCGCAGCGCGCTCACCCCGACGTCGCGGCGGGCGCGGAACGCCTCGTCCACCTCGCAGAGCGACACCGGTGCCCGCTCCGAGGCCGGTGCGTCGAGGAAGGGTCGGATGTCCGCCGCGGTGACGTCACGGGCCGTCTCGCCGGCGCCGGGGTTGCAGAAGCACCCGGTCCGCAGCGAGATCCCGGCCTCGGTGGCCATCCGCTCCACCAGCCGGTCGGGCACCTCGTGGCCGTCGGGATCGGTGAGGACGAAGGCGATCGTGCCGCCCCGGTCGACCGGCTCCCACGGACCGAGCACGCGCACGAGCGGCGTGCCGTTCGTGTGGCGGAGTCCCTGCAGGCGTTCGAGCAGCCACGCGGTCAGGACCTGCACGCGGTCGTGCACGCTCCGGACGTCGATGCGCTCCATGAACTCGATCCCCGCCGTCACCGCGGGCAGCGACAGGAAGTTGAGCGTGCCGTCCTCGAAGCCGGCGTGGCCGGGGACCAGTCGGTGCCCGTCGCCGGCGACCGACGCGATCGCGATCGTTCCGCCGGCGAACCACGGCCGTCGCAGCTCGGCCATGGCCTCCTTGCGCGCCACCAGCGCGCCGACACCCGTCGGGTAGCCGAACACCTTGTAGAACGACAGCGACACGAAGTCGGGATGGTGGAGGTCCAGCCGCAGCGGGTTCGTGGGGGCGAAGGCGGCGGCATCGAGCAGCACCCTCCAGCCCGCGGTGCCCGGCGGAGGGGGGTGCTGGACGCCGGAGTAGTTGGACTGCGCGGGGTACGCCAGCAGTCCCGGCGGCCCGTCGAGCGCCCGCCGCAGCGCATCGTCGTCCAGCCGCAGGTCGGGCGTCAGCACCGGCACGTAGGTGACGGGGGCTCCGGCGCGTCGAGCGTGCTCACGGATGCCGTTGACCGAGTTGTGGTTGTCGCTGGTGAGGACGAGCGGACGGTCGGGCGCGAACGGGAACGACTCCGCCACGAGGCGGATCGCGCCGGTGGCGTTGGGCGTGAACGTGCAGTCGTACTCGTCGGGGTCCGCGGAGCAGAAGCGCAGGACCGCGGCTCGGGCGTGGTCGACCATCTCGGTCATGGGCCGCGACGTCGGGTTGTCCGAGTGCGGGTTGCCGAGCACGTGGGTGCGCAGGAGCTCCAGGTGGTCGCGCACGAGCGACTCGGGGTACAGCCCGGACCCGGTGTGGTCCAGGTAGACGTGGCCCTGCGCGTCGAGGCGGCCGAACTCCTCGTCCCGCAGCCGGTCGAGGTGGTCGGTCGCCCGCAGCCGCTCGGTGAGCCAGGCGTCGTCCAACACGCTGCGCTGCTGCTCCCGGGGATCCATCCCGGGAGTCTCCCGCGTCACGGCCGCACCCGGGCGTCGACGGCGGTCACACTCCGGTGCTCGGGGTGACGGTGTCGACCTCGCGCCAGCACCACCAGGCCACGACCGAGCGGTAGGGGGCGTAGGGATCGCCGAGGGCGCGCATCTCGCGCTCGGTGGGGACCGCGTCCCAGCCGTGGGCCCGTGCGAGGCCGGCCCGGACGCCGTAGTCCCCGACCGGCCAGACGTCGAGGCGCCGCAGGTCGAACAGCAGGAACATGTGGGCGGTCCAGGGGCCGATCCCCCGCACGACCGTGAGGTGCTCGACGACGGCGTCGTCGTCCAGCCGGCCGATCCGGTCGAGGCGCACGGTGCCGTCGTGCACCTTGAGCGCCAGGTCCAGCAGCGCCGCGGTCTTGGCCCCCGACAGCCCGGCGGCCCGGAGCGCGTCGGCACCGGCGGCGAGGACCGCCTCGGGGGTGAACGGCCGGCCGACGGCCTCGACGACGCGACCCCAGATCGTGGCCGCCGCCCGGCCGGCGAGCTGCTGGTAGGCGATCGATGAGGCGAGCGCCTCGAAGCGGGCGGTGCCGGCCGGCCCCTTGGGCAGGCGCGGCGCGCCGTGGCGTTCGTACAGTCCGGCGAGCACGTCGTCACGCTCGGCCAGCGCGGCCGCGGCCGCCGCCCACTGCGGACGGGTCGAAGGTCCGGGCATCAGCGGTTCTTGAACTCGGGGGTCCGCTTCTGGATGAACGCGGTGGCGGCTTCGGACATGTCCTCGGTGAACGACGTCATGATCTGGGTCCGGTTCTCCAGGTCGATGCCGGCCTGCAGGCTCCCGACCTCGAGCTGGGACCAGGCGACCTCCTTGGTCATCCACACGCCGGTGGGGCTGTTGGCGGCGATGAGCCGGGCGGTCTCGAGCGCGCTCCTGAAGAGGTCGTCGTCGGGGACGGCCCGGGTCACCAGGCCGATCCGCTCGGCCTCGTCCGCGTCCACCAGCCGGCCGGTGAGCATCAGCTCCCAGGCCCGGGACGCGCCGATGAGGCGGGGCAGGAGCCACGACACGCCGATGTCGCAGCCGGACAGCCCGATGCGCACGAAGGCGACGTTGAAGCGGGCGGAGGTGCCGGCGATGCGGACGTCGGAGGCCAGCGCCAGGGCCAGCCCACCGCCGGCCGCGGGCCCGTTGACCGCCGCGATCACCGGGATCCGCAGGCCTCGCAGCGCCGGCACGAGGGTGGCGATCCGCTGCTGCAGGTCCATCCCTCGCTGGACCGGACCCCGGCCCTCGGGCGAGGAGGACGCCGCGGGCGAGGTGTCGAAGAGGTCGAGCCCGGCGCAGAACCCCCGGCCCTCGCCCGTGAGGATGACCACGCGGGCCTCCTCGTCGGCCCGGAGCTCGGCGATGCGCTCGTGGAGCTGGTCGATCAGGTCCCGGTTCATCGCGTTGAGCCGCTCGGGGCGGTCGAGCTTCAGGACCCGGATGCCGGCGTCGAGCGGGTCGTCCAGCTCGGGGAGGCGTTCCAGGCGGACGACGGTGGACGGCGATGTGTCGCTCATGGGCGCATCCTGCCAGCATGACGACCGATGGCACGGCTGGAGCTGAACGTCGCGGTGATCACGGAGGCGGTGGCGGCGGCGTCTCCCGATCGCGACTGCCTCCTGTTCCGTGACCGGCGCCTGTCGTGGGCCGACGTCCGGGACCGCACCCGCCGGCTCGCCAGGGTCCTGCATGACGCCGGACTGGGTGTCCGGGCGCCGTTCGGGAGCGTCGACCGCTGGCGTTCCGGTCACGACCACGTCGCCCTCTACCTCCACAACGGCAACGAGTACCTCGAGGGCATGGTCGGGGCCTGGAAGGCCCGTTGCGCGCCGTTCAACGTGAACTACCGCTATGTGGCCGAGGAGCTCCGCTACCTGCTCGACGATGCCGGTGCCGCCGCGGTCGTGGTGCACGAGTGCTTCACACCCACGCTGGCCGAGGTGCTCCCGGCGCTGGACCGCCCGCCGGCCGTCGTGCTGCAGGTGGCGGACGGCAGCGGCCACGGGCTGCTGCCCGGCGCGGTCGACTACGAGGCCGCCCTCGCGGCCGTCGCCCCTCCCGGGACCGAGGTGGCGCTCCCCGAGGAGCTGGTCGACGGCTGGTCGGGCGACGACCTGTACCTCTGCTACACGGGCGGCACGACCGGCATGCCGAAGGGCGCCATGTGGCGACAGGAGGACTTCCTGGTCGCCGCGCTCGGCGTCCGTCGCCGGGACGGCTCCGACTTCGGATCGCTGGACGAGATCGTGGTCGCCGCCGAGCGATCCACGCTCCGTGCGCTGCCCGCTCCCCCGCTCATGCACGGCGCCGCCCACTGGAACGCGTTGTCGTGCTGGATCGCCGGCGGGACCGTGATCATCCAGGACCACCCCGAGCACCTCGATCCCGAGGACCTGCTGCGCACGGTCGACCGTCACCGGGCGACGTCGCTGCTCGTGGTCGGCGACCCGGTCGCCCGCCCGCTCGCCGACGCGCTCGCCCGGGCGCGTGACGACGGGCGCGAGTACGACCTGTCGTCGCTGCGGCACCTGCTCTCGGGCGGTGCGGTGCTGTCCCCCGCGTTGAAGGCGGAGCTGCTGGAGCTGGTCCCGGGGCTGACGATCGTCGACGTGCTGGGCTCAACCGAGTCGGGCCGCCAGGGCGTGTCGAACGTGCGCTCCGGCGACGACACGGCCAAGGGGTTCGCCCCGTCGTCCACGTCGGTGGTGCTGGACGAGGACAAGGTGCGGCGCCTCGACCCCGGCGACGCCGAGGTGGGGTGGCTGGCGCAGTCGGGCCGCGTCCCACTGGGCTACCTGGGCGACCCCGACAAGACGGCCGCGACGTTCCCCGAGATCGACGGTGTGCGGTACGCGGTGGCGGGCGACCGGGCACGGCTGCGCGCCGACGGGACGATCGAGCTGCACGGTCGGGACTCCGTGTGCATCAACACCGGGGGCGAGAAGGTCTTCGCCGAGGAGGTCGAGACCGCGCTGAAGACGCACCCCGCGGTGTTCGACGCCGTGGTGTGCGGTCGACCGTCGGAGCGGTGGGGCCAGGAGGTCGTCGCGCTGGTCCGCCTGCGCGAGGGCGCGGAGGTCGGCGACGACGAGCTGACGGACGCCGCGTCCCGGCACCTGGCCCGCTACAAGCTCCCCAAGGTGATCGTGCGGCTCCCCGCCCTGGTGCGGTCCCCCTCGGGGAAGGCCGACTACCGCTGGGCCCAGCGGGTCGCTGCCGAGCACGACGGCTGAGCCAGCCCCGTACGCCGGTTCTGCTGTGCAGAACCGGAAGGATCCCTCTGGTTCTGCACAGCAGAACCAGGGATGTGCACCGTGGGAGTGCGGTTGCACACCGTCTGACCACAGGCTGGACACCGGAAGATCACACGGTTGCGGCTCTATCGATCCACAACCGATGCTCCGTACGTTGATCCCCATGACCACGTTGCTCACCGACACCACCAGCGACGGCGCCCCGCTCGGCTCGGTCGCCTATGACGTCACCCTGCGGGACGGGACCGTGGAACGGGTCTGCGGGGCCGATGCCTACGAGCCGGAGCGCTCGATGACGACGTTCTTCCGCACGGACGGCCGTCCGACCGTCGACTGCTGGAGCGTGCGGATGGCGAGCTTCCGGACCGACGAGATCCTGGCGATCCGCCGGCTCGAATCGGCCGCGGCGGCCGCCGAGCCCACGCTCCGCGTCGTCTGAGCGGAGCGCGGGCCCCGGCGGCCGTCAGGTCGTGGCGATGGCACGGAGGACGTCCATGCGGGCGGCCCGGCCGGCCGGTCGCCACGCGGCGAGCACACCTGCCACGGCGCCGACGACGGCGACCACCGCGAGCCCGCCCACGGGAGCCCGGAAGACCCCGTCGAGCTCCGAGCCGACGGTGG
>JAEXGP010000104.1 GCA_023450775.1 Actinomycetes bacterium
GGCCCCCCCCGCCCCCCCCCCCCGGGCGGCCCCCCCGGGCGCCCCGCCGGGCCCGTGGCGGGCGGGCACCGCCGCGTGCGGGAGACTCGGACCATGTCCGACACGCAGGAGCGTCCCGACGACCGGCCCGGCGACCGGCCCGCACTGGCCCAGCGCCCGATCGCCGAGCTCAACCGGCCCGAGGTGGTCGCGGAGGTCACGGAGGTCTTCGAGCGCTACGAGCGTGCGCTGGTGGACAACGACGTGGACGTGCTCGTCGAGCTCTTCTGGGACTCCGAGCTGACCAACCGGTTCGGCATCGACGAGGCCCACCGCGGCCACGACGCCATCACGGCGTACCGGCGGGACCAGGCGATGGCCACCCCGCCCCGCGACCTCCGGGGGACCGTGGTCCTGACGTTCGGCGAGGACGTCGCGGTCGTCGACACCGAGTTCCTGCCCCATGGCTCGGACGCGGTCGGACGCCAGTCCCAGACGTGGATCCGCACCACCGACGGGTGGCGCGTGGCCAGCGCCCACGTGTCATGGCTCTCGGGCCGCCGGCCCTGAGCGGGCCGCGTTCCTGAGCGGGCCGCGGCCCTGAGCGGCCGCGTCCCTGAGCGGGTCGGGGCTCGCTGGCGCTCGGAGCGACGTCCGGGAGCCGGGCCCGCCACCGTGTGATCGTTCGTTCACACGACCGAAACGGACGGGACCATCCACCGAAACGGGTGATCCTTAGGGTCACCCGCGTGTGTACAGCTCTGTATACAGGCCTGCGTACCGCCGTCGGTGAGCGATGAGCGCCGACACCCTGTCGGGCGCCACGCGGGCGGACCACGCCTATGCGGAGCTGAAGCGCCGGCTCCTCGCCGGTGAGTTCCCGCTGAACGTCCGGCTGGGCGAGGAGCGGGTCGCGGCGCTCGTCGGCGTCTCCCGCACGCCGGTCCGCGAGGCGCTGCTGCGACTGTCGGCGGAAGGCCTGGTCACCCGCTGGAGCGACGGCGGCTTCCGCCCGGTCGCCCCGGACGTGTCGATGGTCCGCCACACCTACGAGGCGCGGGCGATCCTCGAGCGCTCGAGCCTGCGCCTCCCCGCCTCGCGCGGCGAGACCCACGACCGTGCGGTGCTCGAGGCGCTGCAGGCCGACTGGCAGGCCCTCGCCGAGGAGGGCGACCACGACCCCGACCCGGGGTTCGTGACCCACGACGAGGACTTCCACCTCGCACTGGCCGAGGCGGCCGGCAACCCCGTCGTCGTCGACCTCCTCCGGCAGGTCAACGACCGGATCCGTCTGGTGCGCATGCAGGACTTCCTGGTCCCCGCACGCATCGACACCACGATCGAGGAGCACCTGGCGATCATCCAGGCCCTCCTCGCAGCAGCGCCCGATCGGGCCGAGGCGCTCTTCACCCAGCACATCGGGACCTCGATCGCAGTGGTCGAGGACCGGGTCGCCCGGGCGATCACCCGGATGGTCTCGGGAACGGAGGAGCAGCAGTGACGGAACCGGACGGACCAGCACGGTCAGGCGTGCCGCGACTGGGCGTGAGAGGCCTCACCAAGCGCTTCGGCGACCTCGTGGCCAACGACTCGGTCGACCTCCAGATCGCCGTCGGCGAGGTGCACGCGCTCCTCGGCGAGAACGGCGCGGGCAAGTCGACGCTCATGAAGATGATCTACGGCACCTACCAGCCGACGGCGGGTGAGATCGCCGTCGACGGGACCGTGATCGACATCAACTCCCCGGCGGTCGCACGCGAGGCCGGCATCGGCATGGTCTTCCAGGACCTCCGCCTGATCCCCGCCTTCACCGTCACCGAGAACATCGCCCTGGCGCTCCCGTTGCACGGACCGTCGTTCTCCCGCAAGGAGCTCGCCGCCCGGATCGCCGAGGCGTCCGAGCGCTACGGCCTGCAGGTCGACCCCGGCGCTCTCGTGCGGCACCTGTCGATCGGCGAGCGCCAGCGGGTGGAGATCCTGAAGGTGCTGCTCGCCGGCGCCCGGCTGGTGATCCTGGACGAGCCGACCAGCGTGCTCGCTCCGCAGGAGGTCGAGGCGCTGTTCGGGGCCGTCGACTCGCTGCGGGCCGAGGGCCTGTCGATCGTGATCATCACCCACAAGCTGGCAGAGGCCCGCTCGATCGCGGACCGGGTGTCCGTGTTGCGCGGCGGGAAGATGGTGCTGCAGGGAGCGGATCACCGGACGCTCAGCGACGGCGAGTTGATCGAGCACATGGTCGGCGTGGCGGTGGCCCCGCTCGCCCAGGAGCGGGTCGCCGTCGCCGAGCACTCGGACCGGGTGCTCGACATCCAGGACGTGGTCGCCGAGGGCGACGACGGCGGGCTCGCTCTCGACGGCGTCACCGTCGACGTGCGGGCCGGTGAGCTCGTCGGTGTCGCCGGCATCGCCGGCAACGGCCAGCGGGAGCTGTACGAGGTCGCCCTCGGGCTCCGACCGGTCGAGTCCGGCGCGGTGGTGATGTCGGGCGAGACGCTGCTGCGCACGGCGATCACCGACGCCATGGCCCACGGCGCGGCCGGCGTCCCCGAGGACCCGATCACCGACGCCGTCGTCCCGGGTCTGACCGTCGCCGAGCACGTTGCGCTCGACGACCTCGGCTCGTTCCGGTCCGGCGTCGGCATCGACTGGGACGCGGTCGAGCTGCGGCTCGACGAGCTCGCCGAGAACACGGGGCTCGAGCTCGCAGCCGGATCCCGGATCGTCGCCGACCTGTCCGGCGGCAACATCCAGCGGGTCATGCTGGCCCGGGCGCTGGGCGCGCCGCGGTCCCTGGTCGTCGCCGCCTACCCGTGCCGTGGCCTCGACATCGCCAAGACCCGCCGGACCCAGGAGCTCCTGCTCGAGCACCGGGCCGCCGGCGCCGGGGTGCTGCTGATCTCCGAGGACCTGGACGAGCTGCTCGAGCTGTCGGACCGGATCGTGGTCCTGAACGCCGGGAGGGTCGTCGGCGTGCTCGATCCGGCCGAGACGGACCGCTACGAGATCGGAGCCCTCATGATCCACAGCGAGTCGGTGCCCGTGGGCGCCGGCGTCGGTGAGGGGAGCGCGACGTGACCGCCGCCCAGCTCGCCGCCGCCCCCGGCGGCGCCCGCAACCGCGAGCGCGCCGACACCTTCCTCCGCTGGCTCGTCGCCATCGTCGGCGCCTTCGTGGTCTTCGGCGCGGTGATGTGGTCCAAGGGCGTGAGCCCGGTCGAGGCCTACTCGGAGATGTTCCAGTCCCTCGCCCGGACCAAGTCCATCTACGAGGTCCTCCTCAAGGCGACGCCGATCATCCTGGCGGCACTCGCCGTGGCGGTCCCCGCCCGGGCCGGGTTGACCAACGTGGGCGGCGAGGGCCAACTCGTCCTCGGCGGCATCGCGGCGGCCGGTGTGGTCAACATGCTGGGCGGCGGCACGCCGATGGCGATCCTGCTGCCGACGATGCTGCTCGGCGCCGCGATCGCCGGCGCCCTGTGGGCCGGCATCGCCGGCGTGCTGAGGGAGCAGCTGAAGATCAACGAAGCGGTCACCACGCTGCTCCTCAACTACCTGGCGATCGACCTGATGAGCTTCCTCATCTACGACGCCTGGAAGGACCCGAACGGCTCCGGCCAGCCCCAGAGCGTGGAGCTGCCGGTGAACGCCCGGCTCCCGCTCATCGGGACCACCACGCTGCACACGGGGTTCGTGATCGCCCTGGTCGCCACCGGCATCGTGTGGGCCATCCTCCGCTACACGACCTGGGGCTTCCGGCTCCGAGTCGTGGGCGGCAACCCCGAGGCGGCCCGTCGTGCCGGCTACCGGGTCGGCGCGCTGATGCTCGGCGCCATGCTCGTGGGCGGTGCGCTCGCCGGCATCGGCGGCTTCACCCAGATCGCCGGGGCGGAGTTCAAGCTCCGAGGCGGCTTCCTCTTCCAGTACGGCTACATCGCCTTCCTGGCCAGCTGGCTGGCACGGCACCACCCGGTCCGGGTGGTGATCTCCTCGATCGTGCTCGCGGCGCTGACCGTGGCCGGCGACAGCCTGCAGATCGACTCGGGCCTGCCGGCGGCGTCGGTGAACATCCTGATGGCCTGCGTGCTGCTGGCGGTCTTCGGCTGGACCGGCAGGGGCAAGGGCTTCCTCTTCATCACGTCGCCCGCCGAGTCGACCGCAACGCCGGCCGAGCCGGCCGAGCCGATCGAGCCGGCCGAGCCGGCCACCGGATCCGAGGCGACCGATCCTCCGGTCGCCGTCGCTGACGGCGTCGTCGACGTGACCGACATCCCGGACATCCCGGACAGCACGGACAGCACTGACAGCACGGACAGCGCCACCGTCACCGAGGGGAGCCCGTCGTGAACCTGCTCACCGAGATCTTCAGCGGCGGCGTCCGCGGCTCGACCTCCATCGCCTACGCGGCGCTGGGCGAGACCATCTCCGAGCGTGCCGGCGTGGTGAACCTCGGCACCGAGGGCTGCATGCTCGCCGGCGCGTGCGCCGGCTACGCCGTGGCCGCGCAGTCGGGCAGCCCGTGGCTCGGCGCCGTCGGCGGCGCGGTCGCCGGCGGCCTGCTGTCGCTGATCGTGGCGTTCTTCGTCCTGTCCCGCGGCGCCAACCAGCTGGCCACCGGCCTGGTCGTCCTGTTCCTGGCGCTCGGCCTCACGTCGCTCTTCGGCGTCTCCTACGTGAGCCGGACGATCACCCCGTTCGAGATCGTCGACCTGCCACTGCTCGGGTCCATCCCGTTCATCGGCGAGGTGTTCTTCCAGCAGGACCCGCTGACGTACCTCGTGTACCTGCTGGTCCCCGCCACGTGGTGGCTGCTGTTCCGCAGCCGGTGGGGACTGCTGCTGCGCGGCGTGGGCGAGCGCACCGAGGTGCTCGCCACCTACGGCCACCGGGTGGTGCCCGTGCAGTACGTCGGCGTCACGCTCGGCGGCGTGCTCGCCGGCATCGGCGGCGCGCAGCTGTCGACGGCGTACGCCAACGCCTGGTTCGAGAACATGATCCAGGGCCGGGGCTTCATCGCCGTGGCGGTGGTGATCTTCGCCAACCGGCGGCCCGTCCCGGTCTGGGCCGGATCGTTCCTGTTCGGCACGGCGCTCGCGCTGTCGCCGGCCCTGCAGTCACGGGGCTACTCGGTCAACCAGTTCGCCCTCCACGCCATCCCGTACGCCACGACGATCCTGGCGCTGATGGTCCTGGCCAAGCGCCAGGCCGAGGACACCCCCGAGGGACTGCGGAAGGTCTTCGACCTGTCGCCGGTCTCCTGACGCCGGTCGCCCCGGCAGCACGGTCGACACCGCGGTCGTCCCGGCCGCCGTCACGCCATCACGACACCCACCCACCAATCCAGCACACGACCCGCCGCCGGCCGCGCCGGCGGCAGACCGAAAGGACAGCCATGCCGACAGCAACGACACGGTCGAGGCGACCGCAGCGGAGACGGAACTCCAGGCGCTCGTTGGCGCTCCTGGCCGTCGCGGCGCTGGGAGCGATCGCGCTCCTCACCGCGGCGTGCTCGAGCAACGACGGCGGGACGAGCTCCGGCTCCGACTCGGGCTCGAGCTCCGCGCCCGGCAAGGACAGCGAGGCCGTCGGCTTCATCATGGTCGGCCCCAAGGACGACGTCGGCTACAACCAGGCCGTCTTCGAGGCGTCCGAGGCGGTCAAGAAGGCGAACCCCGACCTCGAGGTCCTCACGGCCGAGAACGTGCCGGAGACCGACGAGGCGGCCCGGGTCATGCAGGGCATGATCGACAAGGGCGCCAAGATCATCTTCGCCACGAGCTACGGGCACCTCGACGCCGCCAAGAGCGTGGCGGCCGACAACCCCGACGTCGTGGTCGTCCACCAGGGCGGCTTCGTCGAGGGCGAGCTGCCCAAGAACCTCGGCACCTACTTCGGCACGGTGTGGGAGCCGGTCTACCTGGCCGGCATCCTGGCCGGGTCGGCCACCACCTCCGACAAGCTCGGCTACGTCTACGCCTTCCCGATCCCGCAGACGGTCGCGAACATCAACGCCTTCCAGCTGGGGGCGGCCTCGGTCAACCCCGAAGTGAAGACGTACGTCGTCAACACGTCCAGCTGGTGCGATCCTGCGGCGCAGGCCCAGGCGGCCGAGAGCCTCCTCGGCCAGGGCGCGGACGTCCTGACCCAGCACCAGGACTGCACGGCCACGATCACCAAGGCGGCCGAGTCGGCCGGCAAGTACGTCGTCGGCTACCACGCGGACGCCTCGGAGCTGGCCCCGAAGGGCTGGCTCGGCGGCTCGGAGTGGGACTGGGACGACCTCTACACCGACATCGTGAAGGTGGCGCTGGCCGGTGACTTCACCGGGTCCAAGTACAACGCCAACTACCGGGTCGGCTACCAGGACGGCAACAACCCGTTCGTGAGGTCCGAGTTCGGTCCGTCGGTGACCGCGGAGACGAAGGCGCTCGTGGAGGAGGCGGAGAAGAAGCTGACCTCGGGTGAGCTCAACCCGTTCGCCGGCCCGCTGAAGTCCAACACGGGCACGGAGATGGTGCCGGCCGGCAAGCAGCCCACCTACGAGGAGGTCGAGGAGATGAACTCGGCCTTCGTCGAGGGCGTCGTCGGCGAGATGCCGTCGATGTGACCGACCGGTCCCCGGTCCCGCCGCACGCCGGCGGGACC
>JAEXGP010000113.1 GCA_023450775.1 Actinomycetes bacterium
CGGGTACGCCTTCGGTCCGGCTCGGCAGCACCAGCACGTCGATCGACGCGTAGACGCTGCCGATGTCGTCGGTGACGCCCAGGAGCCGCACCCTGTCGCCGAGCTCGCTCGCGGCCATGCGGACCTCGTCGTCGAGCGAGCCCCCTCCGGCCACGACCAGTCCGACCTCGTCGTCCAGGCGGGACAGGGCCCGGAGCGCGAGCAGCGGGTCCTTCTCGGGGCTCAGCGCCCCGACGAGGCCGACCCAGCGTCGTCCCGGCGCCAGACCCAGACGCGCCCGTGCTGCCGCCGTGTCCTGCCGCACGGCCGGGTGGAACGGCGCGGCCGGCACCCCGTTGGTGATGGTGGTCAGCCGGGAGGTCGGCACCCGGTAGCGACGGCGGAAGGTCTCGGTTGCCTCGGGGAACACCGTCACGATGCGGGCTGCGGACCTGGCGGGGAGGCCCACGCGCAGGTCGGCCAGCGGTACCTGCCCCCAGATCGACGGGTCGCCGATGCTCCGGTAGACGAACGGCCGGCGTGCGCTCTTGGCGGCTCCGGCGCCGACGAGCAGGGTGGTCGAACCGGCGCCCACGACGACGTCCGACCACCGGGCGGCGTCCACGATCCGGCGGAGGCCGCGCAGATCGCGCCTCGAGCGGCCGGCGATCTCGACAGGGAGCCCCGTTCCGTCACCCGAGATCGCCACGACCCGCACGTCGTGGCCGAGCGTTTCGAGCTCGCCCGCGAGCTGGTGCGCGAACGTCTCCGCCCCACGGCGGTGGTCCGATGCGATGAGCTGCAGGATGCGTGCCATGTGTCCGCCTCGCGACGCCCTTCGCGTGCCGTCCGGCCCGGACCTGTCGGCCCCGGGACTGGGGGATTCTGCCCGAGGGCCCGCCCGGGTGCGGCTCGTATCATGTTCGTCGGGGTGCCCGGCCCCGCCGCGAACGTCGACGCACCGGGCCGGCCGCACGCCCGTCCGGTGCGGTCGTCGAGGGGCGATCGGATGGCAGAGCACCCATGATCAACACGCGGTCGTTCGGACTGCTGCTCGACGGTCGACGTCGGACCCTCGCAGTGCTCGGTGCGGTGTCGTTCCTGGGGGGCGCGGCCGAGGCGCTCTTCCTTCTCATCGTCACCCGCGTCGCGTTCGACCTGGCCACCGAGGAGGGCGACCTGGCGTTCGGGCCCGTCGATGGGATCGGCGCGGTGACCGCGCTCGCCTTCGGCCTCGTCGCGCTGCGCGTGGTGCTCGCCGTGCTCGCCGGTCGCATGTCGGCCGACCTGGTCAGCGAGGCGGTGGCCTCCATCCGCCAGGACCTCGCCGACGCGTACCTCCACGCTTCGTGGCGGGTGCAGCAGTCGTCGCGCTCCGGCCGGTTGCAGGAGCTGCTGACCACGTTCGTCCAGGGCGGAGCCGATCTGTTGACCTCGGCCACATCGCTCGTCGCCTCGCTGTTGAGCCTGGTCGCCCTATTGCTCGGCGCGCTCGTCGCGGATCCCGTCGCCACGCTCGCAGCCGGTCTCGTCGTGGTGGGCCTCGGTGCGCTCCTGCGCCCGATCCGCGCCGCCATCAAGCGGCGGGCCGGTCGGGCGTCCCGGGCCGGCATGGACTTCGCCACGTCGCTGAGCGACACGTCGTCGGTGATGCTCGAGTCGCAGGTCTTCCACGTGCAGGAGCCCATCTCGCGCGACGTCGCTCGCCGGGTCGAGCGGGCAGCCGACGCCAACCGCCGGCTCCTGTTCGCCCGGGCGCTGATCCAGCCGGCGTACGTCGGCGCCGCCTACACGGCCCTCCTGGTCGCCCTCGTGGCGGTGTACCTCGTCGACCAGTCGGCGCTGGCGTCGGTCGCGACCGTCATGGTCGTGATGCTGCGGAGCCTGTCGTACGGCCAGGCCGTGCAGGTGTCGTCGGCAGCCGTCGCCTCGAACGAGCCGTTCGTCGTCGAGCTCACCGACGAGCTCCGCCGTCTCCGCGAGAGCACGCCCCACCGTGGGGCCGAGCCGCTGGAGCGCCTGGATCGACTCGAGCTCCGCGACGTGAGCTTCAGCTACGGCGACGACGACGCGCTCGAGCACATCACGGTGTCGCTCGAACCCGGCGTCGCGGTCGGCATCGTCGGCCCGTCCGGGAGCGGGAAGTCGACCCTGGCGCAGGTGATCCTGGGTCTGCTCACGCCGAGCTCGGGCGAGGTGTTCGCCAACGGCGAACCAGCCGCAGGCTTCGATCCGGACGACTGGTCGCGGCGGGTCACGTTCGTGCCGCAGTCCCCGAAGCTCGTGCAGGGCACGATCGCCGACAACATCCGGTTCTTCCGGCCCGTGTCCGACGAGGCGGTGGTGGCTGCCGCCCGGCGGGCGCACATCCACGACGAGATCGTGGCCATGAAGGACGGCTACGGCCAGCAGGTCATCCAGGGCGCGCTGAGCGGTGGCCAGCAGCAACGCCTGTGCATCGCACGTGCGCTAGTCGAGGACCCGGACCTGATCGTGCTCGACGAGCCGACCAGCGCCCTCGACCTGAAGAGCGAGCAGCTCATCGGTGAGACGCTGGCGGAGCTCCGGCGCACCAAGACCGTCGTCATCATCGCCCATCGCCTCTCGACGCTGAACGGCTGCGACAAGCTCATGGTGATCCAGTCGGGTCGCCTGGTCGGGTTCGACGATCCCGAGCGTCTCAGCACCACGAACCCCTTCTACGCCGAGGTCCTGCGGATCTCGCAGCTGACGTGACCGGAGGCCCGATCGAGATGGCGACCCTGCGCGAACTGAAGTCCCGGACGGCCTCGGTGCTGCGCCCGGCGGTGCTCAGCGGCGTCCAGTGGTGGTTGCGGCGCGGGTCGGGTCGCGACGATCTGTCCAGGGTCGAGCTCCGGCTGTTGTGCTTCGGCTGGGGCAACACCACGTGGGCGGCGTCGCCCGATTACCTCCGGCTCGTGATCGCGGCGGTGCGCCTCACGGACGGGGCGATCGTCGAGGCCGGTTCCGGCCTGACGACCTTGGTCCTGGACACGGTGACACCGCCGGGACGGCGTGTCGTGGCGCTCGAGCACCACGACGGATGGGCGACCCGCGTGAACGCCCGGCTCCGTGCGGGCGGCGCCATGGTGCTGTCGCGTCCGCTGGTGTCGTACGAGGACTTCGACTGGTACGGGGTCGACGGTGCCGACCTCCCGGCCGACGTCGGACTCGTGATCGTGGACGGGCCGCCCGGAACCACGCGGGGCGGTCGATTCGGAGCGCTGCCGATCCTCGCCCCGGTCCTGCGTCAGGGTGCGATCGCGCTCGTGGACGACGCCGGACGCCAGGGCGAGCGTGCGGTGCTGGACCGTTGGAAAGAGCGCTTCGGCGTGGAGTGGCAGCTGTTGGACCTGCCGTCCCGCCCGGCAGCCCGCGTGATCGTGACGGACCTCGACCGCCTCCGGGACGGATGACTGCCGGCGGCGCCGGGCTGGTGTCGGTGGTCCTCCCGGTCGCAGACCGCGAGGACGTCATCGGCGAGGCGGTGAGCAGCGTGCTCGCCCAGACGCACGCGGACCTGGAGCTGATCGTCGTGGATGACGGGTCCGTGGACCGCACCGCCGAGGTGGTCCGATCCTTCGGGGACGACCGAGTCAGGATGATCAGCCTGCCCGAGCGGGGCGGAGCACCCAGGGCCCGCAACCAGGGGATCGCTGCAGCCGGTGGCCGCTACCTGGCCTTCCAGGACTCCGACGACGTCTGGCACCCGCGCAAGCTCGAGCTCCAGCTGGCGGCCATGCAGCGGGCACAGCCCGAGCTCCGGGTGGTCGCTGTCGGCTGCGATTGGCGCCTGCTGGGCCGGGACCTGTCGCCCGGCGACGATCACCCGGTGCTGCAGGTGGCCACGCGCCGTCACGTGCTCGCGGGCGCGCTGCGCGGCCTGGGGACGCCGATGCTGGTGGTCGACCGATCGCGAGCCGCGCCGGGTGCAGGGTTCGATCCCGGCTTCCCGGCCCTGCAGGACCGCGACTTCCTCCTGAGCTGCCTCGGTCCGGACGGCCAGGTGGGCATCGTCGATCAGCCCCTCGTGTCGGTACGCCGCGGGCGAGCGGATCACATCGCCAGTCCCTCCCGCGCGCAGCGCGGCAACATCCGCTACGTGCAGAAGTACGCCGGAGAGCTGGCCGAGCTACCGCGGGTCCGCGACTGGTACCTGTACTGCGCCATGAGAGAAGCGATCAGGGCGGGTGACCGCATGGCTGCTGCTCGCTACCTCGCTTCGTTCGGTTCGATGCACAGGATGCTGGCGTCGGTGCCCGAGTTCCTCCTGGCGCAGGTGCTGGGCGAGACGGGGCTCAAGATCGCGGCGCGAGGTCGGCTCCGGCCCGACTGGGACCAGCGGGTGGCGGACCAGGTCTCGATCGACCTCTAGGAGCGGGTCCGGCGCCGGCGGGACGCCGCCACCGACCGGTAGAGATCGGCCATTCCGGCAGCCGCCGCGTCGAGGCGGAACGTCGAGTCGTACGTGGCCCGACCGGCCAGCCCGATCCGGGCGGCCAGCTCACCATCGGTCGCGAGGGACCCGATGGCACCCGCCAGCGCCGTCGGGTCACCGACGGGGACCACCAGCGCGTTCACGCCATCGTGGACCAGGCCGCGCAGACCGAGCACGTCGGTCGTCACGACGGGCACGGCGGAGCGCATGGCCTCGATCACGCTGCCGGCCGCACCCTCGGAGCGCGAGCTCGACACGAACACGTCGGCGGTCGCGAGCAGGTCGTCGACGTCGTCGCGATGGCCGAGGAGTTGGACCCGGGATGCCAAGCCGCTCGACGCGACGAGGTCACGGAGACCGGTGCTGGCCGCGCCGTCCCGACCCGCGATGACCAGGCGGACGTCTGGGTTGGGCCCGTCCAGCAGTCCGATCGCCCGGACCAGCGACGCGTGGTCCTTGATCGGCTCCTGACGGCCGACCGCCAGGACCAGGGTCGCAGCCTGCGGGATGTCGAGCTCACGTCGGATCCGCTCGGCTGTGCCGGGTTCGGTCGCCGCCGCGTCCGGTCGACCGCGGTGCACGACCGTCACCCGATCGCGGCGGATGGCCAGGGCGCGCCCGTTCGCCGCTGCCACACCCTCTGTCACGGCGTGGAAGTGCGAGTTGCTGGCGAGCGCGAGCGCGCGGTCCGACTGGAGGATCACCCGGTGCTTCCAGGTCTGGCCGCCCACGTGGTCCGCGGCGTTGCCGACAGCGGCCCAGGTGACCACGACGGGCGTGCGCGTCGCGACCGCGGCGAGCTGCGTCGGGAAGACGGCGTCCCAGAGCGCTGCGTGCACCACGTCGGGCTCGGTCCGCCGGATGAGCTGGTGCAGTGCGGCCGCCTGCCGCAGCCGGCCGGACGAAGACGACAGATCGTGGACCGTCACGCCGCTGTCGCGCAGGCGCGGTACCAGGTCCTGGCGGTCGGTCAGCACGGCCAGGTGGAGATCGAAGCCGTCCTCGGTCAGCATCGCGGCGGTGGCCGCGAAGGACTGCTCCGCACCGCCCGTCGGGTCGGCGCCCGGCAGCACGTGGAGGATCTTCATGGACGGCGGGGTCCGGCCCGATGGCCGGAGACGTCCCGGAGCATGTCCGCCAGCACTCCGTATCGGCCGGCGGCGGCCTCGGTGGCGTCGGACACGTCCTCCTGGGACGCGCCGGGTCGGCCGGCGAGCTGGCCCTCCCATTCCGCCGGACGACTCGGGTCCAGCACCATGTGACCCAGACCGATCTCCGTGAAGGTGTCGATGGCCTTCCGGTCCTGTGACAGCTCGATCGGGTGGCTCGGCGTCCGGGCCAGCAACCCGAGGATCGCGGCGTGCAGGCGGCTGGCGACGACCAGGTCGGCGGTGGCGTAGAGCTCGACGAGTTGGGACGGGGACAGGTCGTCGGTGACGAGCGTGGTCGGCACGGGCAGTTGGCGGGAGATCGTCTCGGACGCGCCGACGTCGCTGTCCAGGCCGAGCGAGTGGGCGACCACCGTCGCCCGCTCGACTCGTCCGGCATCGGCCAGTCGCCCGACCAGGGTCGCGATGTCGCCGAAGAGGGGCCGGGCCGGGTCGGACACGGCGAGCACGAGGTGGCCCGTTGCGCTCCGCTCCGCGGCGGGCAGCAGGAACGGGCCGCCGATGACGGAGTCGGGGAGTCGGGTGATCGGCGCGGCGGCGATCTCGCGGACGACCTCCGCGCTCAGCGGGCCGCGGGGGAGCACCAGGTCGGCCCGTCGGTACTGGCGGCGCATCAACCGGGCGCCGATCGGCGAGTTGGGCCGGCCGGCGTGCAGACCGAGCAGGACCGTGGGGACGCCCTCGGCCTGGGCGAGGCGGAGCGCCGCCGTTCGTCGGAGGAAGGCGGCGAGGTTGCCCATCGTGGAGCAGTCGCGGTAGATCACCCCGCCCCGGCTCACGACCACGTCGCTCGACCGGAGGAACTCGTCGGTCCGCCGGTCGAGCAGGCGCAGCGGCAGGCGGCGTGCGAGGAGCTCTGCCGGGATCGAGGAGATGGCGCCGGACCGGAGCGTCTCCTGTCGAACGATCGGGGCCAGGACCTCGATGTCCGGGAAGCGCTCGATCGTGTGGCGGTACCGGTGAGCCCGTTCGGACTCGTCGAACTCGTTGATCGGGACCAGGCCGACGACCGCGTCCGGGAACGCCTCACGGACGAGGTGCACCGCAGCGATGTTGAGCGCCGCTGATCCGCGGTTGTCGTCCCCGTACGTGTTGACGATCGCGATCCGTCGTTCGTTCGATCCCATCGTCGCAGCCGGCTCCGCGCGGTGCCGCTCGGCACGTCATCGCTCCCCGTCGCCCCTCGCGGCTGACGATAACGGACCGCCGACGAGCCGCCGCCACCGGGGGTCCGGGTGAAAGCTCGATGACCCGGGTTGGGTAGGTCCACTCTCGACAGGGCATGGCGGGATCAATAGCCTGAACCGAGTTCATCCATGGCTGGAGGGCGAGGGGATGCAAGTGGGGCGAGTGATCCGAGTTCTTTTCGTGACCGCGGCTGCGGCCGTGGCGCTGGCGGCGTGCTCGACGCCGACGACCGTGCCGGGGGACACGACGACCGTGCCGGGCGACACGACCACGTCGACGACGTCCACGAGCACGACCTCCACGTCCACCACGACGAGCACGTCGACCACCACGACCAGCACGTCGACGACGACCACCACCAGCACGACGACCACGACCGTTCCGTCGTCGCCGGTGGTGACGAACCGACTGGCGTCGGGCAACAACCACACCTGCGCGATCACGACGGCGGGGGCGGCCAAGTGCTGGGGTTCGAACGCCGCCGGTCAGCTCGGCAACGGGACGACCACGTCCTCCAACACGCCGGTGGCGGTCACCGGCCTGTCCTCCGGCGTGCAGTCGATCGTCGCCGGCGACAGCCAGACCTGCGCGATCAACGCGGCGGGGGGCGTCGTCTGCTGGGGATCGAACGCCTCCGGCCAGCTCGGTGACGGCTCCACGACCAATCGGTCCGAGCCCACGCCGGTCCAGGGCCTCTCGAGCGGCGTCACTGTGCTCGCCGCCGGCGACAACCACACGTGTGCCGGACTGGCCGCAGGTGGTGTGAAGTGCTGGGGCTGGGGGAGCTCGGGCCAGCTCGGCAACAACGCGATCACCACGACGTCCTCGCCGGTCGACGTCTCCGGGATCAGCGGCCAGGTGGTGTCGCTCTCCGCCGGCTACGCGCACACCTGCGCCGTGCTGTCCGGTGGGTCGGTGAAGTGCTGGGGCCGCGCCGGCTCCGGTCAGATCGGCAACGGTTCGACGGTCAACAGCCGGGTGCCCGTCGACGTGACGGGCGCGACCTCGGGTGGGACCGCCGTCGTCGGCGGTGGTGCGCACTCGTGTGCGGTGGTGTCGTCGGCCGCCCGCTGCTGGGGCCTCAACCTCCTCGGCCAGATCGGCGACGGGTCGACGACCAACCGCACCACGTCGGTCGCGGTCAGCAACGGGTCCCCCGTCTCCGCCGTCGCCGCTGGTGCGTCGCACTCGTGCGCGCTGTTCACGACCGGCGGCGTGAAGTGCTGGGGCGACAACGCCTCCGGCGTCCTCGGCACGGGTTCGACCTCGCCGGCGTCGTCGACCGCTCCGCTGCAGGTCAGCGGGCTGACCTCGGGCGTGGTCGAGGTGAGCGCCGGTGCGGCCCACACCTGCGTGCTGACCAACGCGAACGCGGTCCGCTGCTGGGGCGTGAACGACTACGGCCAGCTCGGCAACGGCGGCACCTCGAGCGCCAGCTCGCCGGTCACCGTCAGCGGTCTCTGACCGGCAAACGCGCTTTCACCCTTGCGGTTCGCCGTCGAGGGTGTCACAGTCTGAACGTTGTTCAGCGACGTGGAGTCACGCTGGGAGACCTCGTGGCACCTCGTCCTGGGGCGAACCTGGGGGCACGTGGGGTGCTCTCCTTGGCTACAGGGAGATTGGTGATGATCAGTTGGAAGAGTCGGGGGGTGCGCGCCCTCGCGGCCGTGGCCCTCATCG
>JAEXGP010000220.1 GCA_023450775.1 Actinomycetes bacterium
GGCCCGCGCCGCCCAGCTCGGTCGGCACCGGGAGTGCCAGCCAGCCGCGGGCGCGCAGCGCGTCGACCTCGTCGGCGACGTACGTGCCGTCGCGGTCGTGCGCCGCGTCCAGCTCGGACAGCTCCGACAGGAACACCTCGTCCAGGTCGGTGTCGAGTTCGGTCGGGGTGTGGGTCATGGTGTCCATGCGCACGATCGTCGGGGCGGTCCGGGTGGTGCGACCAGTACCGATCCCGGACCGGTCCTGGATTGGTACTGGTCCAGGAGCTGGACCGGTGCGACGATCGTGCGCATGAACGGGTTCGAGGAGTACTGCCCGATCGCGGCCGGCGCGGAGGTGCTCGGCGACCGGTGGACGCCCCTCATCCTGCGCGAGCTCATGGACCGAGGACGCGGCTTCAACGAGATCCACCGCGGCGTGCCGCGCATCAGCCGGACCCTCCTGTCCCAACGACTTCGGCAGCTCCAGGCGCAGGGGGTCGTCACTCGCAACGACGCCGGGCCGGGCCGGGCCGGCGAATACCGCCTCACGCAGGCGGGCGAGGACCTGGTGCCGGTGCTGCTGTCGCTCGGCCAGTGGGCGGCGCAGTGGAACTTCAAGGACCCGACCGACGAGCAGCTCGACGCCCGATGGTTGCTCTGGAACATCCACAAGGCCGTGGATCCCGACGCATGCCCGCCCGAGCGGGTCTGCGTGGAGTGGGACCTGCGGGGCCCCGGCGGTGGGCGGCTCTGGCTCGTGATCGAGGGCGGGACCGCAACACCGTGCAACATCGATCCCGGCTACGACGTGGACGTGTTCGTCCGGGGCGAGAACCGGACGGCGCATCGCTGGTTCCTGGGTCGCATCACGCTGGACGAGGCCCGCAGCGACGGTGCGCTCGAGGTCTCGGGCACGCCGAGCCTGGTGGCAGGGTTCCCGTCGTGGATCGCACCGAACCCGTTCGCCGCCGACGTCTTCGCCGCCCGGGACCGGGTGCCCGCATCCTGAGGTGCCGACCGACCCGGACCGCTCGGTGAGCGTCGGGGACGGCGACCGCTGGGCGGCCGCCGAGCTGCTGGCCCGCTACGCGGAGCGCATGGACGCGGGCGACTTCGAGGGCGTGGGCGCGCTGCTGTCCGACGCCGTGGTCACCACCGCCGACGGCTCCGTGGTGGCCACCGGGGCTGCCGAGGTCCAGGCCCTGTACGAGCGGACGACGCGCCGCTTCGACGACGGCACCCCGCACTCCGCACACGTGATCACCAACGTGATCGTCGACGACGCGGGAGACGGCGAGCTGGAGGTGCGGTCCCGCTTCACCGTGTTCCAGGGGACCGGGCGACTGGGGCTCCAGCCGGTGGTGGTCGGCCGCTACGTCGACCGGCTCCGCCGCGTGGACGGCGAGTGGCGGTTCGTCCGCCGCACGATGATCCCCGAGCGATGGGGCGACGTCGGCGACCACCTCACGTTCGATCCCCGCGGCTGACCTACGCCGGCGGGCGCTCCACCGACACCACCTGCACCGGGTCCTCGAACCCCTTGAGCTGGCGACGACCGGCGGGCACGAACACCACGTCGTCGGCGCCGCCGGTGGCCTGGAGCTCCGCCACCGCGTCCGCCGGTGCCAGCACCTCGCCGGGCACCGCCGTGTCGGCGAGCCGTGACGCCAGGTTGACCACCGAGCCGTAGAGGTCGCCGTGGCGCGCCACCACGCGCCCGGCCGCCAGACCGCCGCGCGGTGCCGCAGCCTCGGTCTCGAACGCCTCGACCAGCGACCGTCCGATGCGGCACGCCTCGGCCAGGCCGGCGCAGCTGAACATGATCTCGTCGCCGATGTGCTTGACCACCTGACCGCCGCCGGCGTCGACGAGCTCGTGGGTCCGCTCCCGGAACTCACCGATGAAGTGGATCAACTCCTCGATGTCGAGCTCGGCGGTCCGGGCGGTGAACCCCACCAGGTCCACGAAGCCCACGGCGGCGACGATCGCTCGGCGGTCGCCGCTGCGCCGGGTGCCGCGCCGCTGGCGCTGGACGCCCTGACGGAGGTGGTGGCGCAGCAGCGGCTTCAGTCCGGCGGCGAGCTCGAGTCCCATCTCACCCGCAGCCCGCGTGACGCTGGCGTGGCCGAGCGGATCGCCGGCGCCGGCGAGCCCGACCTCGACGCTGCCCACGAACGCCGAGATCGCGGCCGCGCTGAGGCTGGCGAGCGACAGGGAGATGGCCCGCAGGATCTCGCGGGTGGCGTCGTCGGGGAACGTGTCGACGGTGGCCGTCAGCAGCTCGACGAACGCGAGCTCCGACTCCTCGAAGACCGGCGAGCTCCGGTCGGGGATCTCCACGCCGACGAGCCGGTAGGCGTCGATGACGTCATCGACCGCCACGTCCATCCGGTCCGCGAGCTCGTCGACGGTCAGCCCGCCGTCCTCGAGCAGCAGGTCCAGCCCGACGGCGACGAGGTCGTCCTCGACGGCGGCCCGCCGGAGCCGATCGAGATCCGCGCCGAGACCGGACAGGTAGCGGAGCAGCTCCAGCCGCTCCGCCGCGTCAGGTGCTGCGGGGTCCACGAGCCCGGCGGCCTCGTACATCGCCGCGTCGGCTGGGTCGGGCTCCACGGCGGATCACGCTACGGCAGCCGCGCCGTTCGAGGTCGGTGCGACCTTATGGTGACCGGATGCGACGACGCTTCGACGACGACGGCTTCGAGTTCGACCGCCTCATCCTGCTGGGCGGGGTCTACAGAGGACTGGCCGACGCCGGGGAGCTGCTGGTCGCGTTCGACGAGGTCGTCGACGGCGATGAGGACTCCTGGGTCCGGGTCTTCACCGCGCTCGCGGAGCGGATCGAGCGCCAGGCGCGGGACAGCGCGGCGAAGGGCCGAGCGCAGAGCGCCCGCAGCGCCGACCTGCGCGCCAGCAACTACTTCGCCACGGCGGCGGCGCACGCGGTCGGGTCGCAGGGCCACGACACGGCGACGGCGCTGTGGGAGCGGCACCGCGGCGCGTGGGACCGGGCCGTCGCCGCGTTCGACCCGCCGGTCGAGCCGCTGGCCGTGCCGTACACGGACCCCGGCACCGACGCGCCGGTCCCGCTCGAGGGCTACTTCTTCTCGCCGACCGAGTCCGCGTCGGTGGGCGACCGGCGGCCCACGATCATCCTCACCAACGGCAGCGACGGCCCCGTGTGCGACATGTGGTCGTCGGGCGCGGCCGCCGCCGTCGAGCGGGGCTGGAACGCGATGACCTACGACGGCCCCGGGCAGGGCGCGTCGCTGTACCGCCACGGTCTGCACTTCCGCGGCGACTGGGAGGCCGTGCTCACGCCGGTCGTGGACCACCTGCTGGGTCGACCCGACGTCGATCCCGACCGCCTCGCCGTGATCGGCGTGAGCCAGGCGGGCTACTGGGTGCCCCGGGCGCTCGCGTTCGAGCACCGGCTGGCGGCCGGCGTGGCCGACCCCGGCGTGACGAGGGTCGGCGACTCGTGGCTCTCGCACCTGCCCGAGTCCATGGTCGGCATCCTCGACAGCGGGGACCGCTCGGACTTCGACGCCTTCATGGAGATCGGGCTGAAGGACTCGCCCCAGGCGCTGGCGCAGCTGCGCTGGCGGATGGATCCCTACGGCACCGACTCGTTCTTCGACGCGTACCAGGCCGCCCGCGCCATGCACCTCGACGCTGCGACCGCCGCCCGGATCTCCACGCCGCTGCTCATCACCGCGCCCGACCACGAGCAGTTCTGGCCCGGCCAGTCCGAGGAGCTCCACCAGCTGGTCGGCGGCTCGTCGCTCGTGCGCTTCACCGAGGCCGAGGGTGCGTCGTGGCACTGCGAACCCGCCGGCCGCGCCCTGCGCGACGAGCGGATCATGGACTGGCTCGCGGACGTGTTCGACGCCGTGGAGTGATCCAGCGCCGGCGCCGACGTGGCGTCCTACGCTGGCCGCCGGGCTCGCTCGTCGAGTGGAGGGAAGCATGGGTCGCCGACGTCTCGCCGCGCTCGCGGCGCTGGTCGTGCTCGCCGTGGCGGGCCTGGGCCTGTCCGCGTGCACGCCGGGCCGGACCTACTCGTTCCGGATCGCCACCCGCGGACCGATCGTGGCCGACGTGGACCAGTTCGCCCGCCACGTGCAGGCCACGCTCGACGATCCCCGCGGGTGGTCGCTCGGCGGGTCGATCCGCTTCGTCCGCACCGACGGACCGGCCACGTTCACGATCTGGCTCGCCGCGGCCGGGACGGTGCCGAGCTTCGGTGCGCCGTGCAGCTCGCAGTGGTCGTGCCGTCAGGGCAGCAACGTGATCATCAACCAGGACCGCTGGCTCGGTGCGACGCCGTCGTGGCCGTACGGGCTCGACGCCTACCAGCACTACGTCGTCAACCACGAGGTCGGCCACTGGATGGGCTACGGCCACGCGACCTGTCCGGGCCCGTGGCAGCCCGCCCCGGTCATGGTCCAGCAGTCGAAGGGCGGCGCCGCCATGGGGTGGTGCGCGTTCAACACGTGGCCCACCCCCGGTGAGCTGGGCGGGGCCGGAGCCCGCCATGGCGTGCCGGTCGTCCCGACCGGGCTGCCCCACCCCGACCACCCGTTCGGTGTGCTGGACGAGGTGACGTTCGGCCGCGACGCCGACGGTCGTCCGAGCTCGGCCGAGCTCGTCGGCTGGGCCATCGACGGCGACACCGCCGACCCGCTGCGGATCCTCATCGCCGTGGACGGCCAGCTGGCCGGTGAGGTCGCCGCCGACCGGCCCCGGACCGATGTGTGGACATCACACCCCCGCTACGGGGAGCGGCGCGGCTTCTCGGCGTCGGTCGCGATCCCGCCGGGCGCCCGGTCGGTGTGCGCGATCGCCGTCGGCGTGGGCGCGGGCGACGCCGTCCGGT